>JANPLJ010000482.1:0-3421 GCA_031426475.1 Pirellulaceae bacterium
GGGTCCAAACCGATGGAGATTTGCCAGTCTCGTTCACTTGGTTCATCAAAATTCCGCGGATCGATCGTCTGAGAAATATTGGAATTTCCGAGAATCGATGCGGAATCTAGCGTCGGGCCGAGTGCGGAGAGACCGAGGAGACTTAATGACGAGTCCAATGTCGGTTGCACACCTGGCGAGTCTTCAAGATCGATCGATTCCAACGATGCCCATGTCGGCTGGCTGACGTTATCATGCGTTTTATTCCCTTTTGACGAATCCTGGTCTTCGGAAATTGAATGCATGTCAATCGTCACTTCGATGATCGGCACAGTTTTCTGGTTACTGAAGACGATCGTCTTGTCGACATCTTGATCGACATCTTGATCAGCGGGTTGCTTGTGCTCGGTTTTCTTCTTTTTCTTAGTCATCGTTCTTCGATTTCCACTTCAAGACGCTGATTAATCAGTTTACGCATAGTTCGCTGCGATTTTGAGAACATGGCTTTTCGGCCTGCGGATTGACGTCGATGAAGTCCCACGAGCCCGACACCCGTCAAAACGAACGTCGAAATCTGGGCGAGTGCTTCACTTGATGCTGTCGACATTCCGTCGGGTGATGAGGACAGATTTGTCAATGCGCTGTCCACGATTTCTATGGAAACATCGATCGTTTCATGCGAACGCTCAATTTGCTCGCTCGGAATCACTTCGGCAATCGGCGGTGTCATGATCGAGGGCGATGCTTTTACCGAGTCATCACGTTCGAGGACCTCCAACTTGAGCATGCCGGCCTCGGAGTCGTCACCCGTGATTATTGCTTCGCCGTAGCGGATATCGACTCGCAAAAGTACTCGCTCGTTCCCTTCGCCTAAAACATACTCAATCGCATAGGAACCGTCAGGAAGCGATGAAAACAACTTTTGTAAGTTGTCTCCGGTAAGGATGTCATCCGGCAATCGCTCGGGGGGAGCCATGGAGTCCTTGCGAGGGTCTGGCGAAAGGACACGAATCTGGAAGTATTCGTCTCGACCAGAAAAACTACCCTGTGACGATGTTTCCAAAATAGCACCACGGGTTGCGATTGGCGTCGCGACAACCTCAGGTACAAAAAAGATTTGCGTTTCAATCAATGGTGCTACAGGTTGCTCAAAAAATATTCGCGGGGGCGTCGATAGGTTGGGAACCTCAAACTCGGCTCTTCCATTCTCGAGCCGAGGCTCGTTCGGTCCCCAAAGAGTTGTTGGATCATCGGTCGATGAGATAAGATTGCCGCGAACTGCTTGTCGAACGCCTCCTTGTTCGATAGAAACGCCTTCGAGAACGATCGACGGATGCTGGCTTACCGAAAAACGAACCTGTAGAGGATCGGTGGACGATCCGCGACCATTCAACGTCGAATTCAAAATGTCCGCTTCGGTGTAAACGTGGTGGACGACGGTGGTGCCTGCATTTCCCGACAAGACGTTTATACGCTGAAATCGGCCCGTAGCAGCTCCCCAATCGATATCGACAATTAAACCTCGCTCACCCGACTGACCTACGTCGAGAAGCAAGTCACCACCGAATCCACCCGGCTCTGACGCAATACGATTGGATGCGACTGTATCGAAAAGATAGAATGCCGACTGCATGATTCCGGCATCGGGACGTGGCGTGAAAATTCGCGCGACTCCAACTCCGCCTCCCGTTTGAAACTCGATACCAGTACCAAGTGTCACACTGCCTGCTGCTCGCACGGTCAGTGCTCCAGCCGATATCTGGGCGGCATGGATCTGAACAGCATTTCCTAGGACAATATCGTCGGACGAGATCAATTGAATCCTGCCATTACTGCCATTAGCGACTATTTCAGGATCAAGCCCTCGGTCGGGTCCTTCGTTGTTAGCATCAGAGTCGGTAACGGTAATCGTTCCGGCTGCCCGGATCCGAATTTCACCGTTGCTGGTACTCAGCACGTGAGAATCTGAATTCACATCGTTTGAGGCAAGTCTAATTGCACCCGTTTCATTGATTTCAATATCCCCTCGAGAGTTTCCCGTCACAGTTGCTAGCAAGTCGTCAATGTTCGTCGTTAGCTGGATTGCGTTGGGTCCATCAGCGATATTGTTTCCCGCAATCAATACTAAATCGTCACCAGTAGCTAGATTCGCGTCGGAAAAGTTCGTGTCCAAAATATCATTATCTGCGGTGAGATGGACGTCTGCTTTTTCGCGAGCAGTAATCGAAGCGACGAAAATACTGCTCCCGGATCCCATCGCGGTTATGAAGATATCGTTGCTGGTCGCCGATGCGAGTGGCCCATCAGACATCGATGCATTGTGCGATTCAACTACCGTAGCTTTGACAGAATCTTGCGCGACAACGATGATGGGACCATCGTTCGTACGTACCGTTCGCAATTCGATCGAATCCGCTTCGGCGATATGGATTGCTCCATGGTCAGCGACAAACGCATCGAGGACAGCAACCGAGGTTTCGATAGAATTGTCGGAACCGATTCCAAGTGGTGCAACGAGAACTGCCTGAACGGCATGGATGTCTAGGTCTGAATCATCGTTTGCATCCGCATCGTTAATCGCTCCGTTTTGCGAAGTGACGAATACGTTTCCGGCGGACGCGTCGATTCTGCTCACCGCGACGTCTTGCGATGCTTGGACTGCGATCGTCCCGAACTCAGAAAGGATCCTAGCGATTGGGGTCATGATCAGAGGACCCGCTCCTGCCGATAGCGATATTGCTCCTAGCGTGTTTGTCGAGACAACAGCGTTTTGTGTGATGGCATTGGCTGCCACGATCGTGATGCTCCCGCCATTGCTTCGAACGTCAGCGTTGATGGCTATGTTGCTAGAGGCGACTTGTGCGTTAAGAACTACGTTACCGTTGGACGCGGTAACACCGACGACCAACGGAAGGCAGTCTCCGGGTGTCACTGTTCCGATCGTGAACCCGACGGCACTACTGAATAAAATGTCTCCGGACGCTGAAAAAGCCGCAAACGTTCCAGCAATGACGTTATTCGGATTGTTCAACGCGATTCCGTTCTTCGCCCACACACCGAGATTGGATGCCGTGATGGTTCCCCCGGCTGTCTGACTCACGCTGCCTGCTTCAGCCGTTATCCGAACAGTCCCTGCCACCGAAATCGCCTCCGCAATGACGATATCGCCAGATATCGCACATAGTTCCAAATCTGCAACGCCTATGACATCCGGAGTGAAACAGCCGAGCGCCTTCACCGTCCCCAAAACAAAACCATCGATGTCGTTGAATGCGAATAGCCCTGTCGTCGCCGCTCCAACAAGGTTTACGTCGCTCAACGTCGAAGTCATCGCGATGCCGCTTCCCGCACCGACGGACCGAAGTCCATAGGTATCAGCGATGATGGTCCCAGCTCCGCTGATACTGCCCCCCAGCGTCTGTAATCGGACGGCGGCGGTTCC
>JANPLJ010000483.1:0-8165 GCA_031426475.1 Pirellulaceae bacterium
ATCGCAGCGGCGATTTCGGGGTTGTCGCGACCAAGCCGATCGAGCATGAATCGAGCGGGCCCTTGCATTTCGTCTGGATCGATAGCACCATTTCCGTTGGCATCCAAGCGACTGAGCATGGCTGCCGGGTCGAATCCACCGCGGTCGCCACCACCTGGAGTGCCACCGCCACCACGATCACCGCCGCTGGGAGGACCACCTCGTCCGCTCCGATCACCGCCCCCAGGAAAACCACCGCGATCTCCGCCGCCTCCCCCCGGTGGCCCGCCGCGCGTCCCTCCCGGAGGCCCACCGTTAAACCCTGGCTGCATTCCTGGTTGTCCAAACGGTGGCTGAGCAAGTACCCAGAAAGGCAATGAAAAGACCAGCAACAACGATAGAGACATCGATCTGAAAGATGAAATTTGCATTGTTCTGTTTCTTCTTTAGGAGGCTTGGCAAGTATCGATACGCCAATCCTGATTCGTTGCAATTCGTGAATTGAGTGCTTCAATCAACGTCCACAGATCCGTTCGATAAAGCACTAGTCTAATTCAGAAAAATCGATTTCGGTCAGTTTTTCAGCGCCAAGACACTGCTGTGTTGAACACCACCGCCCCTCTAAAGGTTTCGCGATTATGGAGCTAGCCATCGAAATGGTCCCCATGGAATATTTCGTAAAATTCCGAATGCCAGCACAAAAACGCTCCAGAAGATGACGATTCGAGGAGTCAAACGTAGTCCTGCAACGTCTCTGGCTCGCTCAAATACACGCTGAAAAACGACCCAAAACACAAGTCCCGGCAGCAGTGTCACCGCCAAGGCGTTCATATGCAACGCGGTCAGCCAACGGCCATGGAGCAGTTCGTGCCACGCTCGAAATCCACCGCAGCCAGGGCAATGAAGTCCCGTCAACTGATAAAAACCACATTTCGGATAGAACGTATGCTCCAACGGCGCGAACAAAAACACGGTGCCCAATGCTAAGGCAGCCAACAACAGCACGGCGGGCCAAACCAGGACAATACCTGGCGACAGAACCGTCGATTTTCTAGGAATTTCCTTGTCTGAGTCGCTCGCGTGCATTCGTTTCGAAACCGTCATAGCCTGCGGGGGCACTTGTTGAAGTCGGCGAACGGGCCGATACTTTTGTCGATATCTACGTTTCTGAGTAGAACGCTCAATGGAGCATACACAATCGCTCGCTCTTTCTGGAAGAATGTCGGAACAAAATGGAAGCTGGTATCGTAGGCTTGCCCAACGTTGGCAAGAGCACACTTTTCAACGCATTAACCGGCTCGCAAGGTGCTCAGGCGGCGAACTATCCGTTCTGCACAATCGAGCCCAACGAAGGCATCGTTAGCATTCCCGATGGTCGTCTCGGCCGAATTGCGCAGATCATTGTCCCACAACGTATCCTTCCAGCCATGTTTAAGCTGGTCGATATTGCCGGAATCGTTCAAGGTGCGAGCGAAGGTCAGGGGCTCGGAAATAAGTTTTTGACGCATATTCGCGAGGTCGATGCCATCCTTCAAGTCGTCCGTTGCTTCGATGATCCGGATGTCACGCATGTCGCCGGAAAGGTCGATCCGGTCGCTGATATGGAAACTATCGAAACCGAACTGATGCTCGCCGACATACAGACGCTCGAGAATGCGCTTCCGAAGGCTGAGAAAGCAGCAAGAACGGGCGACAAGGAAGCAAAGCTCCGTGTCTCCGCGATCGCAAAGGCGATGGCGCATTTCGAAAAGGAGTTACCCCTTCGCTCGTTAACTTTTGACGAAGGCGAGGCCAAAGCGATTAGCAGCTATGGATTGATGACTGCGAAGCCAATTCTTTACATCGCAAACGTCGACGAAAACGATCTCAAGGGAGAAAGCCCGAAGGTCATGGCAGTTCGCGAGTTTGCGACGCGAGCCGGCGCTCAAGTCGTCCCGGTCTGTGCCAAGCTGGAAGCGGAAATCGCGGAAATGGAATCGCCTGATCGCGAGGAAATGCTGGAAGGCGTTGGTCTGTCCGAGCCCGCGCTCGAGGCTGTCGCTCGCCAGGCTTATGCCACGCTAGGCTTGCATAGCTATTTCACTGCGGGTGAAAAAGAGGTTCGCGCATGGACAATTCCAATCGGCGCAACGGCCCCTCAAGGCGCCGGAGTCATTCACACCGACTTCGAAAAAGGCTTCATTCGTGCTGAAGTCTATACGCTCGAGGACCTTGAAACGTATCGAAGCGAGAAAGAGATACGAGCTGCCGGGAAATTGCGAGTCGAAGGAAAAGCCTACGTCATGCAAGACGGCGACATTTGTCACTTCCTTTTCAACGTTTGAGGCAGTGCGTCTAAAAAGTTTGTTCGCAGCTTTGGTTTGCTCATAATCGGGAGGCTGATCGGTTGTTACGATTTTGCATTGAATGCAGTCTGGTTTTGGCTCGCCAATGCCGCAAATCCTTATTGACAAATCTGCGCACCGACTACCATAGATCGGAACTTGGATTCGAATGAATCTCGAAAAGGCAAAGCAGACGCGCGTTCCACAAAAAGGCAAATCCCAATGAAAATTCAAAGACTTTTTTCCGCTGTTCTGATTGCAGCTTTAGCGACGCCGACTGTCTTCGCGGCCGACGATGTGCCGAAGGCAGTTGCTGTTCCGTCGGTCGAAGCCAAGCCTGCCAAGTCAGCTCCGGCGAAATCGGATGGTACCCCGATTGAAAAAGTGACAGCTCGTCCGTTGAACATCACAGCCGACTTGACTACCGGCACGTCCATCGCGGGCACCCTCGTCGAAGTCGACGTGTTGTTGATCAAGACCGCATTTGGCGAAGCGAGCGTCCCTCTCTCGGAAATCGCGGGTATTCGCTTTCCTCAAGGGAGTGACGACAGCACCGGCGTGGCTATGACTAGCGTGGCGATGCTGAATGGCGACTCGATCACGGGAGCCACCGATATCAAGATGGTGACGGTCGAAACCGAGTGGGGGACAGCGAAAATCAACGGTTCTTCGATCCGCTCGATCTTATTCGTTCCAAACGTACAATGGACGTCCGCGCCTAGTATCGGAGGCAAGCGGTGGGCATTGCAGGACGTTAAGGCTCCAACAACGCCACAACCTGGCCAGCCCGGTTCGGGCGTGACAACTTCACAACCCGGCACAACGTCTACCCCAGCTACGACTCCACCGGGAACGATTATTCCGACCAACAACAACCGTGGGTTCTTTCCAAACTCGCAGTAGATCGTAAACAATACCAAGCATGACGCTTCATGACCTTCGACGAAACTATGTTTATGGCGAGCTGACTCGCGCGAGCCTCGCCCCAAATCCAATTGACCAGTTTCAGTCGTGGTTCCAAGAACTCCGGGATGCAGATCTTCCGGAATGGTTTGAAACCAATGCGATGGTCCTTTCGACCGGCGACAGCCAGGATCGTATCTGCAGTCGAGTCGTCTTGCTGAAATCGATTTCGAACGAAGGCTTTACTTTCTTTTCAAACTATCGATCCGCCAAAGCCAAACAACTCGAGCAGAATCCAAGAGCGGCCCTTAATTTTTTTTGGCCGATGATGGATCGCCAAATCCGCATCGAAGGATCCGTACGAAAGGCTGCTCCAGAAGTTTCTGACGAGTATTTCCAGACTCGTCCCGTCCGTAGCCGACTCGGCGCGATTGCCTCGCCGCAATCACAGATTATCCCCGACGACGAACCACTGGAACTCGCCATTGAAAAGCTGGCCAGCCAGAATTCAGACAATGCGATTCCTCGGCCGGAGCATTGGGGTGGGTATCTGCTGACTCCGGATATCGTCGAATTTTGGCAAGGGAAACCGTCGCGTCTCCACGACCGATATCAATACCAACGATCGCCGATCGGATGGGACATCCATCGTTTGGCGCCGTAAAGGACGGTCCGCTTTAAGCAAAGTCGCGTCCCCGTCAAATTCTTGCTCTGGTAGTCGTCTTGAATTCAGTCATACTGAATCCATGCCGACCTCAACCAGCAAACCATCGATTCTTGAACACAACCAGAAGTCACTCGGAAAATGGATGACCGATCGTGGACTTCCCGGTTATCGCGCCAAACAAGTCCTTCAGTGGATTTACCAGCGACGCGCTGATTCGTTCGCCACCATGACCGATTTGCCCAAAGAGCTTCGTGCGACGCTCGAAGCCGAATTTGTGCTCTTTTCGGCGATCACCAGCATCCATCAGGTCGCCGACGATGGGACAGAAAAGCTCTTGTTGGAGCTATCCGATACCGGACGCATTGAATGTGTTCTGCTGCGCGATGGGCCTCGTCGTTCGGTTTGCATCAGCAGCCAAGTTGGCTGTGCGATGGGGTGCGTTTTTTGCGCCAGCGGCCTCGATGGCGTCGACCGAAACCTGACGCGTTCCGAAATCGTCGAACAGATGTTGCGACTGCAGCGACTGCTTCCTGCGGAAGAGCGATTGAGTCACATTGTCATGATGGGCATGGGTGAACCGCTCGCCAATCTTTCGCGCGTCCTAGAAGCACTCGACATGGCCCGCGATAGCCAGATCGGGTTAGGGATCAGCCCCCGTCGAATCACGATCAGCACTGTCGGTCTCCCACCCGCGATCGATCAACTTGCCGAAGCGGACGCTCCATATCATCTTGCAATCAGCCTGCACGCTCCCAACGACGAGCTGCGGAGCCAGCTTGTTCCGGTCAATCGCAAGATCGGAATCGCGCCGATTTTGGAATCTGCTGAGCGATACTTTGAAAAGACTGGTCGCCGCTTAACCTTCGAATATGTACTGCTGAAGGGGATCAACGATAATATCCAGTGCGCCGATCAATTGGTACGCCTGCTTCGCGGACGCGTTTCCATGTTGAACGTAATCCCCTACAACCCAGTACCTGGATTGCCCTATCAAACGCCGACTCCCGATGCAATTCATCGCTTTCGACGAACACTCGTTGATGGCGGGATCAACGTGATGTTCCGGCAACGCAAAGGCGACGGAATCCAAGCCGCCTGTGGTCAACTTCGCCGTTTGCGTGATCGCGAACCTGCCGTCGTGACGATCGGTATTAACCATCATTAAGTCATGCAAACGATCGAGATTGATTCTATGAAGAACGTTGGCTCAATCCCACTCATGCGACAACTCCTGGGTTTGCTTGCGATCATCGCGATAGGAACTTCGCTTCCTGCCCAAGACACGCCACCGATCAAAACGAAGAAAGAGAAAGTCGTTCTCGAGCCAGCCAAGGAGGCGTCATCGACTTACTGGGCTTCCCGGAAGCTACAAATGCGATTCGGCCTTAAGTTTCAGTCGAACGATAACAACTGCAAAGAGCTGTACGCGACGATCCCATTCCCGCGAGATTGGCCTGAACAAAAGATAACCATCCTAGAAGCTGAGCTTCCCGACTTTGCTCGGTACAAAGAACGCGAACTAGCGAGCGGAATCAAGCAACTCGTTCTCGAAGTGCCAGCCCTGGCAGCGAATCAAGAAATCGACGTCGCGGTCACTGTCGAAATCGAAAAGTTCTTCATCAAGGCTCCAGAAGATCCAGGGAGTCTCGTTTACCCCAAGAAAACGCTCCGCGACAAGGATATCGTTTGGTCGCTCGGCGATAGTCCCTATATCGATACGAAGAGTCGCCAAGTCCGGGCAATTGCAAAGGAAATCAAAGACGCAGCCCCCGAAAACGCTTGGAAACACGTCGAAGCAATCTTCGATTGGGTTCGAGACAATATCCAGTATAGAAACGGGACGCTTCGCTCAACACAGGATGCTCTCAAAGATAAATACGGCGATTGCGAAGAAATGTCCGGATTGTTTGTCGCGATTTGTCGCGCTAGCAATATCCCCGCACGATGCGTTTGGATTCCGGAACATTGCTACCCAGAATTCTATCTAGAAGATGCGAACGGCTTTGGCCATTGGTTCCCATGCCAAGCGGCAGGCGATCGACAATTCGGTGAAATGCAAGAGTATCGTCCGATCCTCCAAAAGGGTGATCGGTTCAAGCTCCCAGAATATACGAGCCTCCAACGATACGTCGCCGAATTTTTTACCTGTAAGCAACGCTCCATTGGCCCAACGGCTCCGAACGTTGTTCCCATTCGCGACCTCGGTGCCCTCCAATTGGAACTGGATAAAATCAAGACAACCACGGACCCCAAAGAATCTACCCCTACGCCGTGAACGAATTTTCCATTTGATATCCCAGGGTTCTGTCGTAGCCACGTTCGTCAGAACGTGGATGGAATCGCAACTATCCACATTCTGACGAATGTGGCTACGTAGAATCGTTCATGGAGTTGTATCTACCCGTTAGCAAGCATCGATGTTCCGCAAAATATTGTTGACAAATATTGTTGACGTATAGGCCTAAAATCGATTGATAGTTCGAATCGATTCATTGCGATGCCGTTCGCTTCGTCACAGCCAGTACAACCGGCACGAAATGATTGAGAATTGATACTTTTTCAACCGTCCGTTTGTATTTATTCGTCACTCAGGTCATAATGTGGCCGTCGCGATCGCTTTAGGGGGATTGCGTTCACTTTTATGCGTTTCGCGCACAGTTTCAGAAACGCTTCCGACGTTTGCCTAGACCGTTTTTTGGGCGATTCAGATCCTCGAAAGGTAAAAAACAATGATCCGCTTCTCGAATCGCTTCGCGATTTTTATTGGCTTCTTGGTCGTAACGAGTGCCCCAAGTTCTCTTTGGGCTCAAGCATCCCTTAATCCAAATCCCGTCGATCCGTTTCCACCAAGTGTTCAAGAACTCGTTAAGATTAGCGAGAAAAACAAAGGTCTTGCAGACGCAATTCAAGCGTTCCAAGCTGGGAATCTACAAAAATTAAAGGAAAGCTTAATACAAGCTCAGACGCTGAATCCAGATCTTCCAGCGCCCGACGTGATGTCGGCTCGCATGTTCATGGCCGCCCAACAATGGCCGAATGCGATGGCTGTCTTGGAAGGACACTTGGCCGCCAAGCCCAATGATGCAGATGCCTTCAAGAGTTTCGGCGAAATCGCACTTGTTTCTGGACGATGGACCGACGCTTGGCTAAATCTTGAAAAAGCTGGCTCGTTGATGGAAGGAATGAAGTACTCGGCTGCCCGCAAGCAGAGTTTTACAGCCGAACTGGTGAAGCTTCGCGCGGAAGCCGCCGAACGCCGCCAAGATCTGCCGCTGGCAACAAAACTATTCGAAGAACTTGCCAAATTACAACCCAAGGACGGCTATCCTCAATGGTCGCTCGGGCGACTCAAGATCGCTTCTGGCGCTATGGATGACGGTGTGGCGTTGTTGAAGAAAGGCAAGCAGCTCACCCCAGCTCTACCTCAACCCGAACTCGCCGTCGCATTGGAATTGCTCGGTGGCAAGGACCGCGCGAAAGCTGAAAAATGGTTCAAAGAAGGCATTCTCGCAAAAGATACGGCTACAGAAGCAAACTGGGTGCAATACCTCAAGTACTTAGTCGATGAAGACCGCGCTTCCGAAGCGAAAGGTCTTATCGAGAAAGCCCAACCAGATTATCAAAAATCGCGAGACATGAAATTGCTCAAAGCTGTTGCGCATCGCTACTTGAATGAAGATTCCGAGGCGGAACGAATCCTTTCCGAACTGCACCGTGCAAATCCGGAAGATCTGGATGCCGCCGATCAACTTGCTTTGGTCCTTGTTGAAACCGCTGACGAAGGCAAGCGCGCACGTGCTGGCCAGATCAGCGAAGCAAATTTGCGACAAGCCCCCAACGTCGAGAAGATTGCCGCGACCGCTGCTTGGGTCAAGTTCAAGACAGGATCGGTTGATGTCGCTGACAACCTCTTGGGTCAGATTATCAAAGGCGGCAGAATTAGCCCGCAAACGCTTTATTATTCCGCTATGTTGCTGAAAGCTCGCGGAAAGACTAGCGAGGCGGTACAGTTCTTCAAAGCTGCGGTCGAAGCTCCTGGTTCATTCCCACAGAAGAAGATCGCCAAGCAAGAGGTTCCCGCTGCCGCTGCCGCCCCAGCTCCAGCAGCCCCAGCTCCGGTAGTCCCTCTCCCACCAGCAACTCCGAAAAAGAAGTAGCACTTCAATCTTCGTTGTGCTCCGAAACCTTCTACGCTGGCCGTGTCGCTTTCAACGCGACGCGCCAGATAAGGGTCGAGAGTTTCGACGAGTCGCAGAGCGACTCGTCCACAAAAAATCACAGCCTCGTCGTGC
>JANPLJ010000484.1:0-12001 GCA_031426475.1 Pirellulaceae bacterium
GGGACGGTATAGCACGTTTGCTTGGATGGTTTTGGTCATTGATTACGAAATGGAGTGGTAAGGAAAATACTTCACGAATCATTGCCGTTGGTGATTTCTGGTTGCCAAACTTGCTTCCCGCCAGACTTGCTTCCCGCCAGACGAGCCGGCAGCCCGCGAGATGGCAGGAGCGCGTTATCCGTTGCCTTGTGAGGTATGAAAAGGCTTGAAAGCCTGACCTACGACGCGACGTCTTTTTGCGTCCATTGGCCATCAATACGGCGCCACGCTTCGCTTGGGTTCTTGTCTTGCAAGAGTGACGGCAAACGCGACGAGCGAACCGCATCGAAACATGTCAGCTTGGCGAACCGCAGCATCGAAGATGGAATCCCAACGGCAGTGAATCCAGGATGGCTGGTTGCCGGATAAGGCCCGCCGTGGTTCATCGCTGGACTGACAGCAACGCCGGTTGGCATCTTGTCGTTTAGCAATCGCCCGACCTTGGTCGCCAACGTTTGTGCCAAGGGCGCATAGTCGCTATCATCGCGACCATCATTCGCCGAGTAGATGCAGCCGGTAAGATTCCCTTCCAGATGATGGAGTATCGCATGGACTTCGTCGAGATCGCTGCAAAGAATCATCAAGGCGGCGTTGCCGAAGACTTCGGTTTGGAAGCGAACTGGATCGCTCAAAAACTGCTGACCGGTGGCTTGCATCAGCGTGTTCGCGACTGCGCATCGAGGGCCTTCGATCGGCTTGCCACCGACAAGCAACTTCGCTCCGGCCGTATGAATCGATTCTATCCCGGTCGTTAATGAACTCTGCACCGATTTCGACAAAAGCGTACCGACCGGTGCTTTTTCATAACGCGTCGCAATTTCCGAGACGAACGATCGCGAGGCTTCACTATCGACCAATAGAACCAAGCCAGGGCTGGTGCAAAACTGGCCGACTCCCATCAATCCGCTCGACGCGTAGTCTTCGACGACTTTGTCGAATCGTTCCGCTAGAGCACCCGGAAGAATGACAACGGGATTGACGCTCGACAGTTCTGCATAGAACGGTTTACCTGCTTGATCTGCAGCAGCTTTCAATCGCAGCCCCGCACCGCGGCTTCCGGTGTAACCTGTCGCCCCGACGCGATGATCAGCAACCAAACGCAGGCCATCATCGTGGCTCGTCCGGTACAACAACTGTACCAACCCCGATGGCATGTTCGTCTCTTGCATTGCGGCAAGTGCCAATTCGGCGAGGAGACGAGTTGTTCCTGGATGAGACGAGTTGGCTTTCCCAATAACCGGATTACCCGCAGCGATTGCCGCGGCGAAGTCACCGCCGGCGACTCCGCTGAATGCGAACGGAAAATTATTGGGTCCGAACACACAAATCGGTCCCAGTGATTCATAAATGGACCGAATATTCGATTTCGTATCGATGGTCGCCATAGCCCATGATCCGCTGCGAGCCGCCGCCGCCGCTTGTCGCAGTTGATTCGTTGTTCGCGGCAGCTCGACGTCGGCCAATCGCGGGGCGGGCGGCAAAGCTGTCTCTTCGTTTGCTTTCGCTACCAAGGCATCTTTGGCGGACTCGATTTTCGTTGCAAAGCACTCCAAGAATTCAGCTCGGCGTCCCGCGGGTATCGAGTGCATGGCCCGATGAGCAGCAGTGGCCGCGTTTAACGCTCGGTCGCAATCGGACCAACGGCTGACAGGGAACCCCTCGGCGATCTGCTGACCCGTCGCTGGATTCGAAGCGTAGAAAACGCCGCTTGCATCGGCCGCCTGCCAACGCCCATCGACTAGAATTGGCGAACTTTTCGATGGAACCTCGGTCGCTGTGTTCATCTTCGTGGCTACTGTACTCATCGTTCTCTCACTGTTGTCTTTGAATTGGGATCACCCATCGTAACCGAAGTCGTCAAACTTCGGAAGATTCCCCAAAGCCAAGCCTACGTCGCTTCTTCCGAAGTCTTACGACATTGGCTACGAATTGATACCCAAAATTTAAAGTTGGACAAAAGCTTAGCCTTGAACAATTGTATTTTCTAGTTTTCCGATTCCGTCGATCTCGATCGAAACCACATCGCCTCGCGAAAGTGTAAACGTGCTGTCGGGAACGACTCCAGTCCCAGTCAACAGCATGACACCCGCTGGAAACTCATTATCGCGAAAGAGCCATTGAACCAGATCCTCGAACTGCCTTGCCATCTGGGCTACCGAAGTCGAACCAGAAAACACTTCTTGGTTATCGCGTCGAATGGACAATCGAATTTCGATCGAAGATCGCTCGGGCATCGCATCGGCTAAAGTAATCCACGGGCCCAAACCGCAGCACTGGCTATAGAATTTTGCCTGCGGCAAGTACAAAGGGTTATCGCCCTCGATGTCGCGTGAGCTCATATCGTTACCGATCGTATATCCCACGATTCGACCGTCTCGGCTGATAACGAGCGTCAATTCCGGTTCGGGGACGTTCCAGTGCGAGTCAACGCGGATTCGCAATTCACCTTGATGACCACGGCAACGCGAAGGTGTTGCTTTAAAGAAAATTTCAGGTCGTGCTGCTTGATAAACGCGATCGTAACAACTCGCCGCGGCCTCGGATTCTTCCATCCGCGCAGTCTGCGAACGTTTGTAAGTAACGCCGGCAGCCCAAACTTCTTGCCCATCGATCGGTGGTAACCAGACGACTTGGCCCAAAGGAATCGACGGGCCGCTCGACGCAAGCTGCCCAACAAGATTCACCAAATGGGGGTGCGATAGCAGATCGCCTAACGATTCTAGTCCTTGGGCACTCAGATCGATTGGAGTAGCCGTGTCCGACTGGATGGTCGCAACTTGTGGAGTGCCGTTGACGAGTATTCGCGCTAGGTTCATAGAAACTTTTTAGAGTGTGAGTCTTGGGTCAAGAAAAAGAAACATAAGTGCCAAAGGACTAGGCTTTGTTTCTAAAGATCGAATCTGAGGTAGCTACGTTCGCCAGAACGTGGAAATCCTTTCGAAGTACCACGCTCTGGCGAGCGTAGCTACCTGTTTAGAAACAAAGCCTAGCATACTTCTGGATCAGGTTTACTTCTTGAACAACATTCCCATCCCCAATTTCATCATGTCGTTCATATCGAAATCGCCGTCGCCATCTTGATCGAGCATCTTTCCGACCATACCGCCACCTGGAGCTTGCTGGACCTTGGCGCGGTCTTGACGAAGCATTTCAGTGAGGTCCGTTGGACTCATCTTCTTTTCCGCCGCTTGACTGCCGAGCATGCCCGACAAAATCGGTCCGAGCATCGAGATCAACGATCCAGCTTGCTCCTTATTCAACCCGCTTGATTTGCTAACTGCATCGCTGACTCTTCCTTGCTTGTTTCCAAGCAATTCGCCAAAAATATCCGGCAACGGGGAAGAGGGGGCTTGAGGGGCTGGCTGTCGTTGAGTGGGCGAAATGGGCTGAGTAGGACGTGTTGCCGGTGCCTGAGACGTTCGATTCGTTGGGGCAGACGTCGGCGGCAGGATATCGTCGTCGGAGTCTCTCGATTGAGATGGTGGTGCTGGACGACCCACAGGTTGTGATGGTTGCCCGAGAATGTCGTTCAATTGATCGAGCATCGATCCGCTTCCACCTCGATTCGCTTGCGATGCTTGGCCAAGTTTCGAGTGCAGATCTTCGGCGCCCCCAGCTTGCTCGGCTTTGCGTCCAAGCGCTTCAATTAGCGCTGGTAGCGTCATCGAGATCGCATCTCGCGTCTGAGCTTTGTCTGCTCCCAACTGCTTTGCGATTTGATCGAGCTGACCATCGCCCATCTGAGAAGCAAACATATCGAAAATACTTGGCATGGAGATGTCCCGTCGTTAGAAAAACTACTTGTGCTCGAAAAACAACCGCCTCATTGTCGGACTGACGACGTAACAAATCAACTCCCCGCGCGAGCAAATTCGAAGATTCATCAGATTCGATGCAAACCCTGCTGCGATGCTTTCGAAACTAGCCACGCGCGGATAGACTAGTGCACTGTCCAAGTTTAGATTCTGGGTTTCAATTCGTAGCCGATGTCGTAAGACTTCGGAGGAGGCGCAGTAAACATCGCCTTTCGCGCTGCGTCCGAACTCTGACGAATTCGGCTACCCACCCTAAAATCTAAGTTGGATGAAGCACTAGCCAGTGCATTGTCATTTCATCTACAGAACCGAAACAATTATGAAGGCTGCTTATATCGAGCAAACGGGATCACCCGACGTCATTCAATACGGAGATTTACCTGATCCGACGTGCGGACCTGAACAAGTTTTGCTTCAGGTCGGAGCGGTTTCGGTAAATCCAATCGACACTTATATTCGCAACGGTGCGAACTATTGGCCATTGCCGCAACCCTTTATCGTGGGTTGCGACGTCGCGGGTACGATTATTCAAGTAGGCACCAAGGTTCGACACTTAGAACCAGGACAACGTGTTTGGGGAAGCAATCAAGGATTACTCGGGCGTCAGGGAACGTTTTCAACTCTAGCAGCCATCGATGCAGCGTGGCTCTATCCAACACCCGATAATACCTCCGATGAGCAAGCCGCGGCGTGTTCCCTGGTCGGACTCACCGCTCATTTGGGGCTCTTGCGCGAAGCAGGCTTACAATCGGGACAATCGATTTTTGTCCGAGGTGGCACAGGCGGCGTCGGTTCCATGGTCGTTCAAATGGCGAAGGCCGTTGGTGCCATTGTCATTACCACCGCGGGTTCTTCGGAGAAAGCCGAACAGTGCCGAAAACTTGGAGCAGATCTCGTCATCGAATACAAAAACCAAAACGTCCAGGAAGCGTTATTGGCATTTTCGCCATCTGGAGTGAATGTTTTTTGGGAAACGCTTCGCGAACCTGACTTTGATTTCGCCGTAAGTTGCCTTGCCGAGCGTGGCACGATGGTCTTGATGGCCGGTCGGACTGCGAGACCTGCGTTCCCGGTCGGGCCATTCTACGTCAAGGGCTGTTCGTTGCGAGGATTCGCCATGTTCAAGGCATCCGCCGCGGAACAGCAGTCAGCAGCTTCCGACATCAACCACTGGTTGGTCAATGGGAAGCTTTCCGCAAAGATCGACAGAGTTCTTCCATTGAGCCAGACTGCGCAAGCCCATCGATTGCAAGAAGAAAACACGCTGAATAACTCCGGCACCTTGGCTGGAAAAATAGTTTTGAAACCCGATCTTTAGAAGTACGCTACCCACATGCTTTGGAAATTAGAGCAAACGCACGCCGAGTTCAGCCACAACGATTGGTTCGGTAGCCTCGATTTAGCGACCCCCGAGGGAGGATTGAACATCGTTGCACCCAATGGAGCTCGTTATTCGGAACTTTTCGGTGTTGCCTTTCAGAAGCCGAGTCAACCGATCTCGCAGGACTGCTACGTGCGACAAGGCGACCTCATCGCGACCTACCCGCCGCGCGAGATGCGGAAATTTCACGTCCAGCTAGACTATCGACTGCTCGCATCAACACCCGATCGCCTGCTCGTCGAATTATGGATCAGTGTTCAGACGTACTTGCTCGACAACCATCCCATCGTTAGCGTCCAATCTCCGTTCGATCCCCAAGGCTTTGAGGTCTACAGTGCCAAGGCAACCGGAAGACTCGAACTCGATGAAGGGCCGTTGCAGCCTTTGGAAAACCTGAACGCGTCCCAAGAATCTCGCAAGATTGCCGTCGTTTACGGCTCTTTTCCAGGCGATAGTGACCTTTCGATCGCTTGGCTCCATCATCCACGCGACCAATTCGACACAAAATGGTCTCGAGCAAGCGATAGCAACCTCGTTGTAGCAAGACTTTTTGGCCACTTCATGGAAAAAGGGGTTATTCGCCGCGCCCGAATGCGATGCATGATTAGTTCGCACGCTTTGAATCAATCTCACCTTCAAGAACTCTACGACACGTTCGCGACAAGCCCATTACCACTGACGACGTGAACTGGGTCCAGCGATTCTCGATTTCTCTAAGCTGGCGTATGCCGAAATTTTCGCGGGCGACCGTACGGTAGCCATTCGATGACGTAAAGATCTCCATGTGAATCAACCGTCAAGGCATGAGGCGTGGCGAATGCCGCTGGATGTTGCTCGATTTCTTCTTTTTTGATCCCCTTGCCATCCCCAAGCTGAGCAACCACCTTGTCATTGGAGTCGATAATCGAAACTCGCGATCCAAGCTCCGGAATATACAAATGGCCGTCATGTTGGTAGAAGCAGCATGGGTTCCGCATATCGGGAATCGTCCGACGATATTCGAGGTCCAAAGAGTAGACTTCGAGTCGATTATTGGTTCGGTCGGCAATGTAAACTTCGGGTTCACTTCCAAGTGTCCGAACCCAAACACCGTGACAGGTCTTGAATTCTCCATGGTTTGTTCCTGGTCCGCCGATTGTTTTCAGGTGTTTAAAGGATTTATCGAACCGGTAAACCAGTTGGCTTCCGTAGCCATCGACAATGTAGATGTCACCGTTTGGTGCGACGGCAACGTCGGTCGGATTTGTAAACGCGAAGGATTGTGAAGTGCTCGAAGTCGCAACATTCTTACCTAGCTCATACAGAATTTTTCCTTTCAAATCTGTTTTGTAGACGCGGGCTCCGTCACCATTGGATTTGTCGACGTTCTCCGTAAAGTACAAGTACTCACCATCTGCTTCCTTGCTCCAGTAAAGGCCGTGAGCGGTCGCTTTTACTTGTTGCGTCGTAAAACGTACTTTCTCGGAAAAATCGCGACTCCAGGTCTCTAGAAGTTCGCCAGTTCGGCTAAAAATCGCCACGCAGGGACTCTCTGATCGAGACGTTACATATATTCGATCTTGTGAATCGACTACCACCGCACAACCAAAACCGTAGCTCATCCCAGCTGGTAATTTGCCCCACTTTTCGTCGAGCGTGTAGGTCCAGTGTCCAGAACCAATCGTAATGGCTTGCATATTCTTTGAGTCAGCTGAAACGAGCGAGGAAGGAATCACAGAACTACCCGCGAGTACAAGTGCGCTTTGCCGAACGAATTCTCGGCGAGTAGTTCGTTGAGAGAATAAGAAGCGGTCCGAGTTCATAAAGGAATCCTTCTAAAAAGTGGCAAGGGTCAGGAAGGGCCAAGGCGGTCGAACATAGTATACCGAACCTTTTAGGCTACATAGCCTTCATGGCACTTCTCTCTGACGGCCAAAAACTCTTCTAGCGCTTGGTTAAATCGTTTCGGATTTTCGATGGGAGGGAGGTGGCCGGCATTTTCGACGATTTCGAAGACTGCGTTGGGAATGCGATCGGCGATGCTTCGCATCTCATCCGGACTTGAAATGACATCGAACTCCCCGACGACTAAAAGAACCGGGATGGCAATCTGATTCAACGAATTGCTAAAATCGAATCGATTCGCCATCGCTCGTTGTGCGTTGGCGATTGTCGTCGGTGGCACCCTGAGCATCATCGTCTCAAGTTGGGCCACTACCTGAGGCGAGCCACTTCGCGTCCTCGCAGCGAGCAGCTTAGGGAGCATCGGAGTCACGATCGCTTCGGTCCCCTCCTGTGCGACGCGTTCGGCGATGGCTAGTCTTTGCGATGCTCCCTCAGGAGTATCGGCGACAGCTCGAGTGTCGCAGAGAATCATCGCCGAGACTCGCGATCTATGTCGCCTCCAAATCTCGAATGCCACATAACCTCCCATCGACAGACCACAGACGACGACCGAACCATTTACTCCGCAGTTATCCAGTGCTTCGATACAATCATCGGCGAGGCTCGCCATGGTGTATTCGCTGGATGAAGCAATGTCGTGAAACGCGGAATCGCTGCTCTTGCCGAAGCCACGACAATCTATCGCAATGACGGTGTGGGTTTTCTTGAAATACTCGATTTGATCCGACCAAAGCGTACTATCTAAGGGATAGCCATGTAAGAACAAGAGCGGGCAGCTCGCTCCCTCGTTATGAATTTCCAACCAACTGTGCTTTGTACGACATGTCCGACTGGTCACTCAAGTCTCCAATCTATCATGGGGAATTTTCGATGTTCACGTGAGCTCCGGAGGCAATCGATATCTCAATGGCGTCGAGGATACGGTGCGTCTTGATGGCGAATTCCAATTGCCCGTCATCACTCGCGTTCAACGGCGTTCGAGCAACGGACTCTTGGCAAGCTTCAATCATCAAGGCTTCTTGAAAGACACCCTCGCCAATGATCTCGGTCCGGCCTTTGCCTTCTTGACCGTGAATCCAAAAGCGCGGCTTCGAAGTATCGAGGGGTCTGAGAAAATCATCGCAAATCCAAGAAGCGTCCGTACCGGCAATTTCGATCCAACGTCTCGGAGCGGCGTCAAAGCCACAGTCCCAGTGCGCGATCGCACCGTTACTCATTTCGGCAAGCACTTGAACTTGATTCCAGACGCCCTCACGCTTCGTACCAATTGCCCGAAGACGCACGCAATCGAGGCCGGTAAACCAGAGCGTCGAGATAACGCAATACCATCCGAGATCTAACAAGCATCCTCCGCCCAAAGCAACATCGGTCCGATGATCATGACCTCGATCGAGAATCCCAGCAAAGGAACAGGCGACATGAATACGTCGAAGCTCGCCAAGTTCACCCGATTGGATGATTGTCTTCGCTGCCCTCGATCGTGGATGATAGGGAAATGCGGTGGCATGTACGAGACGTTTTTGATTCCGCCTAGATGCATCAGCTAGTTCGTTGGACTCTTTTGAATTCAGACAGAGTGGTTTTTCGCATAGGACATGTTTCCCCGCATCCAACGCGGCGAGCGACCATGGATGATGCAGGCTGGGTGGCAGTGCATTGTAGACCCAATCGATCGATGGGTCGGCTAGCATCGAGGCATAGCAATCGTACGCTACCAAGTTTTCTGAATCTTCGCGATGCGATTCCAATCGCCGCTCGGCAGCCCACGCTTCGGCACGAGCGAGTTCCCGGCTGGCAACCCCCGATAAACTAGCTCCGTTGGCTTGACGAACGGCATCGACCATTCGCCGAGTGACACGACCAGTTCCAAGGAATCCCCAACGTGCCATCGTTTCAGACCGCTTTCTGATGACGAGCGTGCTCGATAGCTTCAAGCGGAATCAGTTCTCCGCGATTGCAACCCGGACATCCTTCTGCTGCTTTGCTCCAGGATTCAGTGGACTCCAAATTGCGATTCCAAAATGGCCAGGTTCGACACTGGATCGGTCGCGATTCGTAGACAATGCAGCCACGCGAATTCGGATCCAAGAAAATGCAGTCCCCGTCCGAGTACTCCACGAGACTTTTTCTAGCCCCGACCTGCCGTATAAAGCGACGCTCAAATCCATCGAGATCGTCCGCCATCTCCATCTCTTGTGCGAGGGCTTCGATTTCGCTGTCGTCGACCCAAACGTAGCCTGAACTAGGTCCACTACAGCAGTTGCCGCATTGAGTGCACTGAAATGCGAGGCCTTGCGAGTACCAGGGAGTCTTCATGATTACTCGGGTGGGTAGATCAAGCAAGCACAGCTCGTGCAAACCATCGGTTCGCTCATACGAAGTCGATCGAGAATGCGAGGTGAAAGACTCGTATTGCAACCGCCGCAAGCTTTTCCTTCTAAGGGGGCAAGCGCGTCTTCGCCTCTCGCTTCCACTAACTGCATGTACTTCTTTTTTAGCTCGCCGGTCAATCGGCCTTCGGTAGCAACCAGCTCTTCTCCGACGCGCGCCAGATCTGCCTCGAGAACCGCTTTTCTCTCCTCGGTCGCGGCCTCGACCTTCTTCGCTTCCGCTTCGGTCACTCGCACCCGTTCTTCAAACCCGGCGGTGAGTCCCATCAGCCGATCGATTTCTTCCAGTGTCTCTAATATCTCGTCCGACATAACAAGATTCGCTTGCTGGTCGGCGGCTATCTGATCTTTCAGAGCTTGATACTCGCGATTTCCTTTCGCCATATTCATTTTGCCTTCCAGTTCAAAAATTTTGGCTTCACGAGTCCTCAACTGTAATTGGTTCCGGTCCGCATCCATCCTCTTTTTCTTGACCTCCTCGCGATGAGCTGCCAGACTCTGCGTCGCAATTTCCCAGACGTTGCGCGCCGCCTTGACGGTCCGTGGGCCTCGCTCAAGCTGACCTCGGATATCGGCTTGTTGCCGAAGAATCCGGTGTAATCGGCGGAGAATTTCAATTTCGTCACTCATAAGGTATGCTGCCGATGGGGGTGTTGCTCGCGGAGATCGAGAATGATAGCCAAAGTTATATCCAACGAATGAGCTTCAAGGAACGTCTCCAACGAAGTACCGAAACCGATTTCCGTCGGGCTTGCCCCGACCGGGGTAAACCCGGCGGAAGCAAAGGCACTTCGAACGGTTCTGAATGTTCAGGCTTGGGGCTTCGCTTCCGTCACTAGTCGACTTCGTTCGTGAACAAAAAAATTTTGCGTTTCGTCGATTTATCGTTTTCCCGGACGATTATATTGCAAATCTCGGTATTTTTAAAACTCATTCATGGAGAAAATGCTATGAGCAGCGTTCGAGTCCTCGTTGGCACTGCCAAGGGCGCATTTATTCTTTCGGCGGATGGAAAGCGAGAAAAATGGACCATCGATGGTCCCCTCTTTGCCGGCTGGACAATTTATCACATGAAGGGGTCGCCCGTCGACCCAAGTCGAATATATGCTTCACAATGCAGTGATTGGTTCGGCCAAATCATTCAACGATCGACAGACGGCGGCAAGACGTGGGAGCAGCCGGGTGGCGCAGTCGCCGTTGAGTTTACCGGCCAGCCTCCGAGCGTTAGCAACAAGTTCGTTTACGAAGGGGAGCTTGGAACTCATATGTGGTACGACGGGACTCCACATCCCTGGGAGTTCAAACGGGTTTGGCACCTGGAGCCGTCGTTGACGGATGTTGATACGGTCTATGCTGGCGTGGAAGACGCAGCCTTGTTCCGTTCGAACGACGGTGCGATGACGTGGAAAGAGCTTCCCGGCCTTCGAAATCAACGTGGCTCCGAGTGGCAACCTGGAGCGGGTGGACTAGGACTCCACACAATCCTGCTCGATCCTAGCAATCCTCAGCGAATCTATGTTGCCATCTCGGCAGCCGGCGCATTTCGAACCGATGACGGCGGTACGACATGGCAGCCAATCAATCGTGGACTGAAGTCGAAGTATCTTCCCGATCCCAATGCGGAGATTGGGTATTGTGTACATCGCTTGGCATTGCATCCTTCGCGACCTGACGTGGTATTCATGCAGTTGCACTGGAATGTGATGCGAACCGACAACGCGGGTGACATGTGGACGAACGTCAGTGGTAACCTGCCGACTGATTTTGGGTTTCCGATTGAAGTGCACGCGCACGAGCCAGAGACGATCTATGTCGTACCGATTAAAAGCGATTCCGAACACTTCGTTCATGAAGGCAAGCTCCGTGTCTTCCGAAGTCGGACCGGTGGCAACGATTGGGAACCGCTCACCAACGGGTTGCCCCAGCGTGACTGCTACGTCAATGTCCTCCGCGACGCAATGGCGACGGATTCCTTAGATAAGGGCGGCATTTATTTCGGCACAACCGGTGGCCAAGTCTACGTATCACCCGACGGCGGAGATCATTGGACGGCTATCGTCCACGACCTGCCGAGGGTACTATCGGTCGAGGTCCAAACGCTGCCATGACCACATATGCGATCCGGGTCGTCATTCCTTACCATTTGCAAACTCTCGCGCAAGTCGGCCATGAGATATCTCTCGATATCGATGCCCCTGTCACGTATTCCTCCGTAATCGACGCCATCGAATCAAAATACCCAATGCTATGCGGTACGATTCGGGACCACATGACAAAGAAACGCCGCCCGTTGCTGCGATACTTTGTTTGTGAGAAAGACGTATCCCACGAACCATCCGAGACACCTCTGCCAGAGGCTGTCTTAACGGGCGCTGAACCGTTCATCATTTGGGGAGCGATTGCCGGCGGTTGATGCTACCCCAGCCAATATAAAGTTCGACTGTACTAAATCGACCCCTTCCGCCTCGTGCGGAAGGTGAGCAGGTTTGGCA
>JANPLJ010000485.1:0-15078 GCA_031426475.1 Pirellulaceae bacterium
CCATGAACGTGTTTGTTCGCGTGGCATCCATTCCGCCGATCCTACTTACGTTTCCCACCACTTTGATTAGATCGATGCCTTATGAAAATCTCTGCGTTTGCCACTTTGGCGGTTATGAGCCTTGCAGTTGCCGTTCATGCACAAGCTCCCGCAACGACCGCTCCTCCTGGTGCGGCGAAAACCACAACGCCAGCGGTACCACCTGCCGTTGTAAAACTACCGCCGCAGGCACCTGACGTCGCGGCTCAAAAATTTTCGCCTGACGGAAATGTAAACCCGGGCTTTGCTTCGGAACATGAGAGATTCGTCAAGATTGCTCAGGAAGGAACTGCGGAATTGGTGTTCCTGGGCGATTCGATCACCGCCGGATGGAAAAACAAGCAGCCGATTTGGGATGCCGCATTTGGCCAGTACAAACCAGCCAATTTTGGTATCGGTGGCGATCGAACACAGCATGTGCTGTGGCGCATAACCAACGGCGAATTGGATGGCATCAAGCCGAAAGCCGTCGTCATCATGATCGGTACCAACAATTCCTCAAGCGATCCTGCCGAAGGGATTGCGAAGGGGATTCAATTGATCGTCGAAACAGTCCGCTCCAAGCAACCACAAGCAAAGATCTTGTTGCTCGCCGTTTTTCCTCGAGGTGAAAAGGCAAGTCCGAATCCACTGCGAGATAAGCTCAAAGATGTGAACTCGATGATCTCCAAGATGGATGACGGAAAGCATGTCCATTTTCTTGACATCGGCGACAAGTTTCTTCAGCCCGACGGAAGTATCTCCAAAGAGATCATGTACGACTCGCTTCATCTCACCGAAGCAGGCTACCAGATATGGGCAGATGCGATCGGACCAAAATTGGCATCGTTGATGAAATGATCCGAAGTCTGACGACTTCAGCTGCAATGCGTTTGACCGATTGTTAGTACTACTTGTTAGAACTACCGATGCAGCGTCGATTGGCCATCGCCGTTGGCGATTCGGTCGTTGCCGTTCATTGCATGGATGTTTTGCGCGTAATGGGTTGCATGCATATCAAAGTGTGTCTTGTTCGCTCCATTCATGAAGACGAAAACATGGCCAAGGTATTCACATCCGTGTTCACGTTTGCCTGCGATGAGCTCACCTGTTTCCAAGAAGTGGACAATGTCGTAGCCGCTTAATACAGGGCTGAAGCGATCAGGATCTTGCAAGAATTGAGTGCGGGCCTCTTCGCTAGCACACCGATAGATCCTGCCGCGATGCCGGACCGAGAAGGCATCGGCTCCCAACGACCAAGCTTTTTTCGTTATGAGCGACACAGGGCAAAAACCGTCTAGACCAAGCGTGCTGTCTTCGGCAAACACACCGCCCATCGTTACGGTTGCCATGGCTTCATCCGCATTGGGTTCTTGTTGCGAGCTGAGCAGAGACGCGTGCTTGCTGGACGCACTTGTTGGAGCCGCGGCCTTAGGGGTTTGACGCTGATATCGATTTTCTTTGACGTCGGTTGTTTGAGAGGCTAGATGGAAAATACCTTCGGTGGGGGCGACGGCATCTGCGTCAACAATCGGCGGTGGATTGCTGCACTCGGAAGCAGTGCAATAGGTATTCGGCTGAGGCTCGACCTCGTTTCCATCGGACGCAGTTTGAAAGAGCGAACCTTGCGTTGCTACGGGGCGAGTGTCTTTGGCCGAAGCTGTATCAAATTTCGTTGGCGCAAACGAGCGTGAGGCAGCCGTCGCAACGGAGAGCTTGCTCATCCGTTCCACGACCCAGTCTCGATTTTTGACGGCAACACGATCGAGGAGTTTGGCGTAATCGTTCGGATCCTGTGGGCTTACGGTGCGATAAAGCTCTTCTCCGTTTGGATGAAGGAAAAGATCTGTTGGAAATCGAGTGATTTGATATCGTTGCGCTATATCGCGATGCTTGTCGTAATTAATTTTCACCGGCAGCACCGTTCTCGCCATCGCATCGCCGAGCACTTGGCTTTTGAATGCCTTGGCGTCCAGCATTTTGCAAGGGACGCAATTGTCGCTGTAGAAATGAATGAGGACGGGCTGCCCCGTTTGCGATGCTTGCCGCATAGCTTCATTGAGATCGCTTCCCCAAGCGATTGTCGAAGGTTTTTCGGCGGAAAACGCCTTAGATTCGAACGCCAATTGCGAGGCGACAACGCCAAAAAACGCAGCGATGGCAAAGGATTTCGAAGTTTTCCAGAACATTGCGCAGCCTTCCGTGGCAAGGAAATAGGATCTCTCCCTCCCTATCGACTGGTTCGATTGTAGGGCTTTACCCGAATACCTAAAGAATTTTGAAAAAAATGATGAGATCGATCCGGAATGTTGAAACTCTCGCTTGACACGAGGGCAGTTGTGTGCGAATAATCTGGCCATACGCATAAGTTCTATCTTGCGGATTCAGGCAGACACCCCAAGAATGGTTTCTGGACATCTGAGTTTGCTTCGCTCCTACAGCATATCGGCCGAAAGTACGTGCCGAACAAGTAAGGGCAGCCACGGTTTGCTAAGTGGCACACGAGCAGTTGCTTGCATTAAGCATTTGACAGCAAATTGACTCGTGACAATTTAGAAAAATTTTCGTTGGGTTGGCTCACCTAGCTTTTGTCTTTGTTGACTCAGTCCTTTTTTTCCCGTCCGGGTATGGCTTGACTGCCTAGTTTGGTTCGTTTCCTTGGTTTGTTGCCAGGAATCCAGCCGCTGTTTTTGGGTCGTCAGTTTTGCCGGGGTTATTGTTTCTGTTCGGATTTTCTCAATGCCCAAGAAGAAACGTTATCGTTCTCGTTATCAAGGTGGTTCAGACGACATGGCTGTAGGTGGCCCAAGTTCTCGTTCTCGTGGAAAGCGTTCTCGCCAAGGATCAGGCGGTGGAAATCGACGCGGTTTTAGTGGTCCTCGTTTGGGACCAGACGGCCAGCCGATCGTTGGTGAGCAACCAGTTGACGGTGCACCTGTGGTGGAGGGTGAAGAAGAGGTCGTTAAGGAATTTATCGGTTTGCTAGAAATGCATCCGAACGGTTACGGATTCCTCAGGAATTCATCCAACAACTATTCGCGTGAGCGAACCGACCCGTTTGTACCGGGGACGATGATCGAGAAGTATGGTCTTCGCCAGGGGGTTTTGATCCGCTCGAACATGGTTCATGCTCGTCGTCAACAAGGGCCACGCGTCAAAGAGATACTCGATATCGATGGCAAAACGCCCGAAGAGTACATGGAAATCAAGAACTTTGATACTTTGACGGCGATCAATCCCGAGAAATGGTTGAAACTTGAAACTGGCCAAACGCCGCTCACCAATCGTGTCATCGATTTGCTAACCCCACTCGGACGTGGTCAACGAGCTCTGATTGTGGCTCCGCCACGAACGGGCAAGACGATTATGCTTCAGCATATCAGCGCGGGCATTTCGAAGAATTATCCAGAAGTCGTACTGATCGTTCTGTTGATCGACGAACGGCCTGAAGAAGTCACCGATATGCGACGCAATGTCGTCAACGGAGAGGTCATCGCTAGCTCGTTAGATGAAGATGTTGATTCACACGTGCGACTGAGTCAATTGGTCATCGATCGTTGCAAGCGATTGACCGAAATGGGCAAAGATGTCTTCTTGTTGATGGATTCGATCACTCGGCTTGCGAGAGCGTTTAACAAGTGGGTAGGAAATAGCGGTCCTACAATGTCGGGCGGTGTGAACATCAAGGCGATGGACATTCCTAAAAAACTTTTCGCGACAGCTCGTGCTTTTGCGGAAGGCGGTTCGCTGACAATCGTCGGGACGGCATTGATCGATACTGGATCGCGGATGGACGAGCTGATTTTCCAAGAGTTCAAAGGAACCGGGAATATGGAGCTTGTTTTGGATCGGAAGCTTTCCGATCGGCGCGTCTGGCCAGCGATCGACATCAGCCAGTCTGGAACGCGTCGTGAAGAACTTTTGCACGACCCAGAGACCTTGCACGCAGTAACGATGATCAGGCGGACTTTGAATTCGATGCATCCGGTCGAAGCGATGGAACAACTCACGACGCAACTTGGCAGGTTCAAGAGCAACCAGGAATTTCTTCGACTTATCACCAATGCCAAAATCTTAGACTAGCCATAGATCGGTTGAAGGATGACAGTCTTAGTCTTCGGGCATCGAAATCCGGATACGGATGCAATATGCTCGGCAATCGCCTACGCAGATCTCCTTCAACGGACGACTCGCCCCACGGCTATCGCGGCTTGTTGCGGCACGCCCAACAAGCGAACGGAGTATGTGCTGCGTCGATGCAAGCTTTCAGCGCCCCGCATCGTGATGGACGTTCGCCCCGAGGCCGAAGACGTTTGCCAGCGCAACGTCATTACGGCTCGATGCGGCGACGTTTTCTATCAAGTCTACCAACGCATGAAAGAATACGATCTGCGTGCTATTCCAGTCATCGATGATGACCGAAAGGTGATTGGGATCCTTTCGCTGTTGGACTTGATGGAACTGATATTTCAAGGCGATCAAGATTCGATACGTTCGCGAACGGTAAGCAGCAGCCTATCCAAAATCTGCGAGGTCGTCGGTGGCTCGTTCCAACATTCGGTAACGCCAGACGAAGCCGATGAGCTTCTGGTGATGGTGGGGGCGATGAGTGCGGATGGCTTTACAAGCCGAATGCACAAGTTTCCGGCTGAACGCGTGCTTGTTGTCAGCGGTGATCGTCCGACCATTCACTTGCCGGCAATCGAACACGGAGTACGCGGTATCGTCGTCACGGGTGGATATGAACTCTCGTCTGGTTTGGTGAGTCTTGCCAAACTGAAGAACGTAACGATCATTCGCAGTCCGTTTGACACCGCAACGACCACGATGCGCATCAAATCATCGCAGTTCATCGACTCTGCGATCGATCGAGACTTCACTTCCATCTCGGCCAAGCAGCCGGTGGCTGATGCAAGGGCGATGGTAGATCGATCCAATGAACCTATTTTTCCAGTGCTTGACGACGAACAGAGGTTGGTCGGTGTGCTGTCCAAATCCGATTTGCTGAGCCCTCCCAAGCCTCGACTGATCTTGGTCGACCATAACGAGCTTAGCCAAGCGGTTGAAGGCGCTGAAGAAGCAGAAATCCTGGAAGTCCTCGATCACCATCGATTGGGCGGCGGTCTCAAATCGGCTCAACCCATTCGATTCATCAACGAGCCAGTCGGTTCGACCTGTACTTTGGTTGCACGACAGTTTCGGGCGTCTGGCATTCAGCCGACGGCCAGCATGGCTTTGTGCATGGCGTCAGGAATCATTTCCGACACACTGTTCTTAAGGTCACCAACGACGACCGATGTCGATCGCGATACGCTAAAGTGGCTTCGACCGATTTGTGAATGCAACTTGGAGCAATATGCTCAAGAGTTCTTCGAGATAGGCTCGGCATTGAGGACATGCACTCCGGAAGAAGTGATTCGGGAAGACTGCAAGGAATTTTCTGAGAACGAGGTGCGATTCTCGATATCGCAAATCGAAGAGAATGGTTTCGATCTTTTTTGGAATCGAAAGGACGAATTACTGGCTGCATTGCAGAAGATGGCCGAGCTTCGCAAGTTGAGTTTTTGCGCTTTGCTTGTGACCGACATCGTTACCAACGGAAGCTTGCTTCTGTTGTCTCACGATTCCGACGCGTGGGACGAAATCAACTACCCACGTTTGGATAAAAACCTTTACGAACTCGCCAATATCGTAAGTCGAAAAAAGCAACTGCTGCCGCTTATTGCTCAGTTACTTGAATCGACTCGTGAAAACAACGGTGCCGCCGCGCGCGGCTAGTGCTTTGTCAACGGCAGCTCAAGTGTGATGCGATGACTGTTCCTTTAGCGAAACAACGAGCGGAGCGCGAGCGTGTTGGCTATCGACGTGCTGCGATTGCACTCAAGTTGGTATCCCTGATCTACTTGAGCATCCTTGGAACGCTCATGTTTTTTGAAAGGGATCTAGTCTTCCCGGGTGCGGGCGTCGATCGTGGAGACTGGGCACATCCGGGAATTGAGCTTGAGGAGGTCGACTTCGAATCCGTCGATGGGACTCCCTTGCAAGGCTACCTCCTCGCCAAACCAGATGCGAAGGCGACGATCCTATTCTGTCACGGCAACACGGAGAACATTGCCATGCTGGCTCCCGAGATGCATCGGCTAAGAGAACGCATGAATGCAACGGTCATGGTCTTCGACTATCGCGGGTATGGTCGAAGCAGCGAAAAACCGTTTGAACGTGGAATCCTAGAAGACGGGGAAGCCGCAGCAACTTGGCTAGCCCTCCGGACGGATCAGACGGAAGACGACCTCGTCTATATCGGTCGGTCGTTGGGTGGTGGAGTCGCGGTGCATCTTGCATCGGTCTTTGGCGGACGCGGCCTCGTCCTCGATCGAACTTTCAGCAGCACGGTTGATGTTGCTGCCAGTCGATATTGGTGGTTACCTATACGATTCGTCATGCGAAACCAGTTCCTCTCTGTTGCGAAAATCAAGTATTTTGATGGTCCGTTGCTCCAAACGCACGGCGATGGCGATGAAGTCATTCCCCTTTGGTCTGCACAACGGCTTTTTGAAAGATCGCCTTCCCAAGCGAAGGAATTTCAATTGATCGATGGTTTGTCACATTTTATGCCTTGCCCAGAAGCCTACTTCGCAAAGCTTCAACAGTTCATCGAAGACTTGCCGTGAACGAGAGTTTCAATGTTGAGAGGATGCGAGTCAAGATGAAGGGCGTTTTCATCACGGGGGCTGATACCGAAGTTGGCAAGACCCGGTTTAGCAGTGCGCTCATACGATCGCTGCGGAAAACGATTGCGATCGTGGGAGCATACAAACCCGTCGCAAGTGGCGTCGCGAACGAGAAGGATTCGGATGCCTTTCAGCTTTGGCAAGCTACGGGGGCAATCCAAACGCTTGGACTGGTTTGCCCACAATCATTCAAGGCTCCTCTCGCGCCGCCACTAGCGGCGTCATGGGAAGGCAAGAGTGTGGATCAAGACTTACTCTTATCAGGTGCAAGGGCTTGGGAAGGACGATGTGATTTCCTGGTCGTCGAAGGAGCCGGCGGATTGCTCTCGCCATTAACGTTCGAAACCTCCAATGCTGATTTGGCTGCTCGGTTCGGCTGGCCCATTATGGTCGTGGTCGCCGATCGCTTGGGCGCGGTCAATCAAGCCTTGATGGCATTCGAAGTCGCTAGCGCACGCAAGCTCGAGGTTGCGGCGATCGTTCTCAACGAAGTGTCGGAACAAGCAGTTTCTCGAACTGAACGACATCACGCATCGATGATCCGTCAACAGTTATTGGCAACGGATCGCGTGACGCCACCCATCATCGAGTTTTCGTACGGCCAATCGGAACTGAACGAGCCCGATATACTAAGCTACTTCGGCAATCGACGCTGAAATTCGTCGAAGAGGTAGCTGGAATCGTGTGGACCAGCGGACGCTTCGGGATGGTATTGAACGCTGAAAGCATCATGTTGAGTATGACGGACTCCAGCGATCGTATTGTCGTTCAAGTTGCGATGAGTAATCTGCAGCGTGGAAGGGAGGCTCGCTTCATCTACCGCGAATCCATGATTCTGCGATGTGATTTCGACCCGCCCCGACTCCATATTGAGCACCGGTTGATTTCCGCCTCGATGCCCGAACTTCAGCTTAAACGTTTTAGCGCCACTGGCTAAAGAAAGCAATTGATGTCCCAGGCAGATACCAAAAATCGGTTTCTTACCGAGGAGTTCTCGAATGGTTCCGATTGCGTAATCGAGCGGTTCCGGGTCGCCAGGGCCGTTACTAAGGAAAATCCCGTCCGGATCTTCCTTCATGACTTCGTCGGCGGTTGCCGTACCTGGAAGAATTCGAACTTGATTGCCTCGGTCTGCAAGATGGCGTGCGATATTCCACTTCATTCCGAAATCGAGGCAAACAATTCTTGGGTTTCTTGTCGGTGCAGATCTCCCTTCATCGGTCAACGGTTTGGCTAACGAATGAAGATGCTCGGTCCAGTCACGACTTTGACCGGGTACGACCTCGCGCACTAAATCGCGACCGACCAGTCCCGGACTGTTCTTCGCTTTATGAACAAGCGAAGCATTGTCGAGGTCTGTCGTCGACAAAATCCCTCTCATAGCGCCGAGCGAGCGAATCTTGCGCACTAAAGCGCGCGTGTCGATACCGGCGATGGCTTTGACGTTGTTCGCAAGCAAGTAGTCTTGAAAAGACTGCTGCGATCGAAAGTTGCTGGTCACACGACTCGCTTCGCGAACAATGAATCCAGAAACCTGCGGAATCTTGCTTTCGATATCTTGGTCGTTAACACCGTAATTTCCGATCAAAGGATAGGTCATCGTAACGATTTGTCCTCGATAACTTGGATCCGTCATGATCTCCTGGTAGCCCGTCATCGAAGTGTTAAAGACCACTTCGCCATCGATTTCGCCAGCGGAACCAATGGAAATACCTTCATAGACAGTTCCATCTTCAAGAGCAAGTTTGGCGATCGAGCCGTTTCGAATCACAAATGGGTTCCTCGATGAGCTGAAAAGTGCGTTTCCAAAGCCCTTATCTTAAACTTGGCGTTAAAAACTGGACAGCCCAGGTGCTTTTCGAGCTGCGTCCGAATTCTGACGAATTCGGCTACCAACCCTAAAATCTAAGTTGGACAAAGCATTAGTTTCTTACCAGCGTATCGTAGTCTCGCAATTGGTAGTCGATTCCAACGTAGTCGAGAACCTTGCAAAGACTGCGAAGCGCTACTCCAAAACCATCGGGGCCGCTAAAGCCACCAAATTGGCCGCCGCCTTTCAGATGTGGTTCGAGGTCGACGAAGACTCCAGCGACGCCGCGTTTGGCCATCCGACGTTCGATCTTTGGTAACTCCAATGCGAAATCGCGGAGGATCGCTTCGTGGCCCGTATCGCCCCTGTCGGCGGGTACAAAGTGCTTTAACGACTCTTCGTCGACGTGCGACGACTGTGTGTTCGGGCGACGGTAGTCTTTGATATGCAGCCATCCCAAGCCCGGCTTCATCGCTTCGTATTCTGCATAGACTTGATCGGGCGTCATTCCCTGGCAGACGAGATTGGCTCCATCAAAAATAAGAAGCATTGCCGGATGGCGTACTGCCTTGTAAAGCTTTGCTAAGAGCATTCCGGTTTGCCCAATCAGATTTGCTTCGACTTCTAGGCCAAATGTCAGGCCTTCGCTGTCGACCAATTCTGCGATCGCTCCCAGTTGATCTGCCGCTTGGGCGATGTGTGCGTTGGGATCGGTGCCTTTCGGATGATAAAACGAAAACCCGCGAATCAGCTTGCAGTCGAAAGCTTGAGCCAACTTGCAAGCCAACCGAACCTCCTTGTCGAGATACTGCTTGAACGGAACAAATCGGTTCTTGGTGCCGTCATCGACATCGACTAGCTTGACTTTACCAATTGGCGATCCGATCGAGGAAACGGCAATTCCATACTCTTGGTGCATGGCTCGCAACGTCGCAATCTCTTTTTTGTCAAGCAGCATAACGTTTTTGATGCCGTTGCCGACGTCGACAAATCGAAGCGAGTGATACTGCATACCGAGCGCTGCCAATGCGCAAAACTGTTGAACAGCCAGCTTTTGATTGGCGGCTTCGTCGGAAAAACCGCTTAATAAGACTCGAGGTTTCATGTGGATGCTTTCTCGTAGTTCACCGTGATGATCGAAGTAATACCGCCCCGAGCGCCCCATTGGCTAACCAACGTTAGGCGAATTGGTTTCACAACGGTCACGAAATCGTCTAAAATCCGATTCGTGACATTTTCGTAAAAAATACCTTCATTTCGAAACTTCTGAAGGTAGAGTTTGAGGCTCTTCAGCTCAACACATTTTTCTGCTGGCACGTATCGAAACACAAGCGTCCCAAAATCGGGTTGCCCCGTCTTGGGACACATCGACGTAAACTCAGGACACGTTATCTCGATCAAGTACTCTCGACTAGGAAACGAGTTATCGAAGCACTCTAACTGATCTTGAAAAGGCGTACCCTGAACCATCGCTAGGTAACTCGTCTGAAAAATTCGTCTATAATTGTGCGACAGACCACCAAAGGAGCGCCGCGTGAAACAAGAATGTAATTGCAAGCGGCGAAAATCCAAGCCATGTTTCCGTTTTATTAGTTGCAAAGTTCCCGGCATTTTGCTTTCCAACCGACAACCGAATAAAGGATTTGCGTGTCGATGATCCGAATCGCCGAAATATTCCATAGCATCCAGGGAGAAGGGCAGCTTACCGGCGTTCCCAGCGTTTTTATCCGCACTAGCGGCTGCAATCTCCGTTGCTGGTTCTGTGACACGCCGTACGCTTCCTGGAAGCCTGAAGGGGATTCCTGGAGCGTTGAACGTATTGTCGGGCAAGCTCAACAGTATCGATGCCAAAACGTTGTCATCACTGGGGGAGAGCCGATGATATTCCCCGAACTGCCTTCGCTAGTGGATCGATTGCGTCACGATGGAATCCACGTCACGATCGAAACCGCAGGGACGCTCATCCACGATCCACCGCTACTTTGCGATCTGATGTCGATCAGCCCTAAACTCAGCAACAGTACCCCCGACTCGGTCACGGCGGGAGCGTGGCAAGCCCAACACCAATCGACACGACACCGCCCCGAGATCGTCAAGAGTCTGATTCGCACGAGCGAGAAATACCAACTGAAGTTTGTTGTCGGCTCCATCTTGGATGCCGAAGAGGTGCTTGAGTATCTCGGCGAACTCAAAGAATACGATCGCAGTTGCGTTATGCTGATGCCGCGTGGAGTCACCAGTCAAGAGCTGAGAACTCAATCAAGCTGGTTGGCACCATGGTGCGTTCAACAAGCATTGCGTTATTGCGATCGCGCCCACATCCATTGGTTTGGCAATCGGCGCGGAACGTAAAAAAATTGGTTTGATTGCGACCTACTTCTTGCAGTTTTTTGCTATAACACACACGGTACAAGAACCGCTGGTGCCGCAGCCACCTTTTTCTTCGGTTCCACAACCTGGGCCGCAACCCTCTTCGAGCAGTTTTGCGAATTGGCTCGCTTGAACGGTTTCTCGAAAAATTTCGGCAAGCGATTGAAGATAATCGGAAACCGCTTCGGTTGGAATTCCAATGAAATGAAAGTAAAGCGTTTTTCCATCCATGAGCGGTTCGACTTCCAGCAAACAGTCGCGACTGTCGATTTCTCGCAAGTATCTTTGGCATTCTTCAAAAGCGGTATTCGCGGCCTCGTCCAATTGCTTTTGAAGGAGTTTGTCTTCGGCCGTAATACTTCTTAGAATCTTTCCATCCGTAGTATCGACAACGGCCTTCGCCGCGACCTGAACGGTTTCGGAAACGTCCGAAGTACGGCTCAGTACTTCGCCCATTTCAATTCCACGAGCCGTGCGCAGGACGACCGCTTGGCCTCGCGGACGGTTTCCGGACCGAATATTGCGGAATTTTCCGATATGGCTGTGCCGACCGACCCGGCACAAATAGACTTCTGACACGTTTTACAGCGCTTTCTGAGGGAAACCACCTGTTGCCTAATTCCTCAGTTTATACACTATTGAAAAACGTTTCTGGTTCCTCGTTGGCTGATAAGCCCATATTTGCTAGGTCGACCGCATGATTTCCGTGGATATAGACGCATCTTCCCAATCCCCATGGCATTCCCTGGCGAGCGCCGTTCTCGAAGGAAACGCCGTCACGCGTCAGGAGGCTTTGGAGATTTTGCGTTCGGACGATGACCAACTGCTATCGTTGGTGGGAGCCGCATTTCGAATTCGTCGTCAGAGTTTCGGCAAAACTGTCCAGCTCTATTTCCTGATGAATGCGAAGAGCGGCTTATGCCCCGAAGATTGTAACTATTGCAGCCAATCGAAACTGTCCGATGCTCCCATTCCGAAGTATACGATCCTCAATCGAGAAAAATTGCTCGACGGGGCAAGAATCGCAGCCGAGCGGCAATCGAAAACGTATTGCATCGTGATCAGCGGTCGAGAACCGAATGAACGAGAAATGAAAGCAGTTGAAAGCATTGTTCCCGAGATCAAAGCCAAATATGGGCTCAACGTCTGTGCCTGCCTGGGTTTGCTAGACGCTGGCCAGGCCGCGCGATTGAAGGCTGCCGGAGTCGATAAAGTCAATCACAATTTGAATACGAGCCCCGAGTACTACAGCCAGATCTGTTCGACGCATACTTTTCAAGATCGGGTGGATACATTGAAGAATGTTCGAGCCGCGGGCATGGAACTCTGCAGCGGCGGAATCATTGGAATGGGTGAGACGTTTGAGGATATCGTGACGATGGCATTCGAACTACGCGATCTTGCTGTCGAATCGATACCGTTGAACTTCTTGCACGCTGTCGATGGAACTCCGTTGGAACGAAAGGAATATCTTACGCCGCGCGATTGCTTGCGAGCTCTATGCATGTTTCGATTCGTCAATCCGACCAGCGAACTGAGAATCGCAGGCGGGCGCGAACGACATCTTCGATCTTTGCAACCGCTCGGGCTGTACGTCGCCAACAGCATCTTCGTCGGCGACTATCTGACGACTCAAGGACAACCACCGGCGGAAGACTATCGAATGATAGAGGACATGGGTTTTGAAATAACAGGCCAACCCGAGACAGTATTCGGTGGATCCGAGTCGCCATTGAACTCGTAAGTCTTTGAGGGTACGACGGACTTCCAGTCCGTCGAAGTGGTCGATTTGGGACAGTCGAACTAGCGATTTTTCGGCGTTTCAGATGACGCTTTGAGGACTGGTTTGGTTGACCAATACTCATCGGCCGTTACATCTTTAAACTGAGCGAGCATAGCACCGCACCTCGCGATTTTGGCGAGATCGTCTTGGCTGAGTCGCCACACGGGAATGAGTCGAGACGTCAATTCCATGTGTTGCCCACGCTGACGCGTAATCCGCTTTATTTCGTTGGGGATGGCTTGCTGACGCGAGATCAACTGGTTGAGTTCGAGGCGAAGGTAGGGTGGAAGGTTGGGCGCGTAAATCGCATTGAGGCGAGCAGACCAATCCGCAAAATCGGCGTACTGTACTGACATATCAGGCTCAGTCGGCTGTTGAAGGCTGGCCCGATATTCCATGAAGTCATTTTGCACGACCGCTTCATCGATTCCGCTCGATGCTTTTACGATTTCACTTTTCGAAATCGACGCGATCTTTGCGTCTGCCTGGACGCGCGCACTCGACACCATCAGTTGGACTTGCTTGGTATCCAAGACCGTTTTTACCTGCCGTTGGCGATTCAGCAAGATGATCCGATTTCTTCCGGGATCGATCACGGTAACCAACCCCGTTTCAGACTCTTCAAAATCGTAGTAGACGCCGTTGGAAAACAGCGTCAGTGTTCGCTTGATCGGGGCTTTCGTATTGTCGTAATAGATATCGGTATCAACACGAAATGGCGAGGGCTTTGGCGGTTGGGCTTGGATACGGGCAGAACAGACTATTCCGCTTACAAAACTTGCAAAAATGCCGAGCAGTAAAAAAGTTCGATTCGTTCGCAGCATTTCCATCACCTTGACGTTGGGACGTGTCTCGGCAAGATGCTAGGGGATTTTTCCGCGCAGCGTCCAGTTCAATTCGAAGTGCGAAAAGAGCATCGAGCGCAGCGAAAGACGGAGGAGTTGCTTCCGGCTCGTTTCCCGAAAGCCGAATGCTATCAAAAACAGGCGAACTAGAGATCACGCAGCCAAGCTTGAATGCTGGCATCGCTGGGCATGCGCCAGTCGCCGCGAGGCGATAGCGAGACGGTACCGACTTTGGGGCCGTCGGGAACGCAGGATCGTTTAAACTGGTTCGCAAAAAAACGCGTCATAAACGTCTTGAGCGTCATTCGAATCACGGTTGAATCGTACTGAGTAGAGAAAAGTGCGTGCTCGGCAAGGAAAAGCAATTTCTTTGGCGAAGCTCCGGTTCTCAGGAAATGGTATAGAAAAAAGTCGTGCAGCTCGTAGGGTCCAATCGTGCTTTCCGTCGATTGCTTGATGTCGCCGTTTTGAGATAGTGGTAGCAACTCGGCGGAAATCGGCGTATCGACAATCGAAAGCAAGATTCGGCGGATTTCACCGTCGAACTGATGTTCGGCAACATACCGAACCAAGAATTTCACAAGCGACTTTGGAATGCTGCAGTTGACATTGTACATCGACATATGGTCGCCGCAGTACGTGGACCAACCGAGGGCTTGTTCGGATAGATCTCCAGTTCCGAGAACAAAGCCGCGGCTCATCAGCAAGAGCGTTCGTACTCGAGCTTGCACGTTCTCGAAAACCAAATCTGACTGATGCTTTGCTGGCAGCGCCTCGATGGCCTTTTGAAAATCGGCAAGCGAGAAATCGGAAGCAACTAACCCGAAAGGCTTGTGAGATAGATCCTGAAAGACTTGCAAACAATTTTCGCGTATGTCGATCTTCGATGCAGATATACCCAGTTCTTGCATCAAACGTTCGGCGTTGTCCAGCGTCCGGTCCGAAGTTCCGAAACCAGGCAGGGTAATCCCGCGAATACGTCTTCGATCCATTCCTCGTCCATCGCACATAGCGACAGCAACGAGTAACACCAACGTCGAGTCTAAGCCACCGGAGATTCCGATTGCCAGCGGCATTTTTGGCGGTAGCTGCTCGACCCGTTTGGCTAATGCAGCGCATTGAATTTCGAAGATATCGCGGCAGCGAGCATCCAGCTCACGAGGCTCCTTGGGAACAAACGGCTGTCCGCTCACGAAACGCTGAAGAGATCGCGGTTCGCGGAGCATCGAGAACGGGACCTTACGAAACGGTTTTTTGCCCCATCGCGAAGCACCTTGCGAAAATGTTCCAGTCGCTTGGCGATCATGGGAAAGCCGCCCAACATCGATATCCACCGTGACAAATTGCTTGACAGAATCATGCTTCCATCCATCGCCCACGCGTCGTGTTTCGCCTAAAAGCATTCCATTCTCAGCAACCATACAATGACCGCCAAAGACGAGATCGGTCGTCGATTCCGTTGGTCCTGAGCTTGAATAGACGTAGGCTGCCAAGCATCGACCTGATTGACTTGTGACCAGA
>JANPLJ010000486.1:0-2151 GCA_031426475.1 Pirellulaceae bacterium
AGCGACCGTGGCCAAGATGAACGAACTAGGCGATGCGCCATGGTTCATCGGTTGTGGCTTCATGAAGCCACACGATCCTTTCATCGCGCCGAAGAAGTACTTTGATTTATACCCACTTGAATCGATTAAGATCTGGCGTGATCCATCTGACATGACAGCGGCTCGCAAGGATGCCGTAGGTTTCGGTGCGTACGGTGAAGCATTCGCGAAATTTTCTGACCAAGAATGGAGTGAACTCTTCCGCGCCTACTGTGCTGGAACGAGTTTTATGGATGCACAGCTCGGCCGCGTGCTCGATGCACTCGACAAGAACAAACTGTGGGACAAGACACTGGTTATCTTCGTCGGCGATCATGGCTACCACACCGGCGAACGGCAGTGGTGGAACAAGAACACGCTTTTCGAACGCGCGTGTCGAGCTCCACTCGTAATCGCTGCGCCGCGCATGAAAGGCGGCCAGACGAGCCGCTCGCTCGTCGAGTTCGTCGATCTTTATCCCACCGTCGCCGAGCATTGTGGACTCAAGATTCCACATGCCGTCGCAGGGGTGAGTTTGTTTCCCGTTTTAGAAAAGCCCACAACCAGCGTAAAAGACGCTGCATTCACGCTCGTCACACGTGGACCAAAACTTTACGGTCAAAGCATCCGCACTGCCCGCTGGCGATTCACGCGATGGAGCGACGATGAAATCGAACTTTACGATCACGATCGGGATCCAGAAGAGCTTCATGATGTCGCCAACTATCATCCCGAAATCGTAAAAGAACTCGCAATGAAACTTCATTCCATAGGAAAACCTCAACCATGAAACTCCTTATCTTCTTCATCGTCTTGTTGTCGTCACTCGTCACCTGTCAATCTTCATTCGCTGAAGAAGCCAACGCTAAAGCAAAGTCCGTTATCGACCTGAGCCACTGGAAATTGACGTTGCCAGTCGGTGCCTCCGGGACAGCCGACCGGGCGTCCGCATCCAACCCCAACGTTGTCTATATCATGGTCGACGATCTTGGCTGGGGTGATATCAGCGCTCACGGCGGAGGCGTTGCGACTCCCAATATCGACCGACTTTTTAAGCAAGGTGTTGAGCTGACCCAGTTTATGGGCTGGTGCGTCTGCTCGCCGACTCGTGCAATGTTGCTTACCGGACGGCATCCATTTCGCGTCGGCACCGGGCCTGAGGTAGGCGGTGAATTGGCAAAAGAGGAAACGACGATCGCTGAAGGCTTCAAAGCCAACGGCTATCGGACCGGAGTATTTGGCAAATGGCATAATGGTGAAGACCCGGACTCGCCCGCCTTTCGCGAGGCGTTTTCGGAAGCATTCAAACACCAGCCCAACAAAACATTTGAGCCTGGGCTAGGAGCCAATGCGCACGGCTTTGACGAAGCATGGATCTATTACGGCGGTGGAGCGGATTATTTCACTCGCCGCACGGTGAAAGGCAAAGGCCCGGTCAGCTGGTGGCACAATACCGAGTTCCGTCCGCAGGATGAAGGCTACACTGATGATCTCGTTACGCAACGCGTCATTGAGTTCATTAACGAAAGCAGAGATCGTCCCTTCTTCTGTTACGTGCCATTTCACATCGCGCATGCGCCGCTGCAGGCCAAGCCGGACGATCTTGCCAAGATCGACTCTAAGCGTGCAGCCAATCTCCCCTCTGCAAAAACGGCGACCAACGCTGAAGAAAAGCATCATCATGCGGCCATGCTGCATTCACTCGACAACAATGTCGCCGCCATTATTGCCGAACTCGATAAACATGGCTTGCGCGATAACACGATCTTCGTGTTCACAAGTGATAACGGTGCGATGGAGGCAGGTAGCAGCTTACCGCTTCGCGGAGCCAAACACAGCGTCTACGAAGGAGGCGTTCGACTTCCGACCGTGATTCATTGGCCCATTGGCGGCCTTTCTGGCGGAACCACATGGCCGGGCTTATGTGGTGCTCTCGATATGTTCCCCACGCTGATGGCGATGACTGGATCGACGATGCCAGAGACTCGTCCACTCGACGGCAAAAATATTTGGCCAGCTCTACGCAACCGTTCGACCAGTCCTGTCGATAGTTACTATTGGGTCTGGCGCGATGCGGATTCGCTTCGCACAGCGGATTGGAAACTACATCGCTTCTTCGGTCGCTTCGAACTC
>JANPLJ010000487.1:0-2843 GCA_031426475.1 Pirellulaceae bacterium
GGCCCGCCCGACGGTCACCATAGCGTGTTTGGCAAAGCGGAAGTATCGGGCGTTCAAAACAACGAGTATATTGTTTTCGATTCGACGCAACAGCGGATCCGATATCTCGCTGAATTTGAAGTTGTTTAGAGCTTCATGCCAACTTGAATTAACTGGTAGTCGAATTTGTAAGAATTTGGATGAAGCTCGAGGTTTTGTCCAGTTTAAGAGTTGGGGTGCCACTCCCAATCTCTAAAATGGACGAAGCATTAGCGTTGAGGCGAAAGTCACGAGAAACAGATGCTCAATACGATACAAATCATCCAAGGAGACATTACCAAAGTTACGGCGGACGCGATCGTAAACGCGGCGAATGAATGGATGTTGGGTGGTGGCGGAGTGGATGGAGCGATCCATCGCGCTGCTGGACCGAAACTCTTGGAGGCCTGTAAGGCGATCCCCGAAGTACGAAAAGAAGTGCGCTGTCCAACCGGTGATTGTCGAGCCACGTTCGGCTTTAATCTCCCCGCAAAATTCGTCATCCACACGGTTGGACCCGTCTGGCGCGGTGGCGATCGCGATGAAGAAAATCTTCTGGAGGCATGCTACCGAAACTCGCTGCAGCTCGCAATTTGGATCGGCTGTCGCTCTATCGCATTTCCAGCGATCTCGTGCGGCGTCTATCATTTCCCAACCGACCTAGCTGCCAGAATATCGATTCGAGTGATTCGAAAAATTCTTAACAGTGGCGCGCCGCTGGATCGAGTCATCCTGGTCGCCTTCGAAAACCAGACCTATCAAGACTGGCAACATGCTTTAGAAAAAGCATCGAACACATAGTAGGCCGGAACAAGTCGCTTGCAAACTTGGATGTTAAATAAAACGTTGGCGACGCCGTTCCGGCAAAACCGAGGTTTCCGATGGCGTTGTTATCCGGATTCTGGACAACGGCTCGGCTATTCAAGAAGAATGTGAACTTCGGGACTTGCGACGAGTTTCAATTCCCGCGTGCCACCATCCTGCTCCGTTTGGACACGAGTTGTCCACCTAATGAGACAAAGATTTTCCATCAGGAAACGGTCAATTGGTCCGGTGGCGTCTTCGAACACGGAGCATTAAAGCCGCCATCGTTGCTACAAGGTAAATTGAGGTTGGTTCGGGTATGGAATCAATGTTAATTTCGATTGAGTTCCCCACACGTCCGTTAACACCTGCGGCAAACAAGGCCTCGTTCCGAAATTCTAATCTTGTCACGCGCTTCGACGAAAGTGCGGCATATGGATGGGGAGGCGTTGGCGGATTAGACCTCATTACCACCGTGCGGGTGCCGAGACCAACAAGGTTTCCCGTCGTAGCGGAGTACCATCCTCCAGTCCATGGATCACCGTCGGTATTGAGCGTAATTCGCTCTACGGGAACTAGGGTTTCCGCATTGTAAACGGTGATGTCGATCGGCCTACTAAATAGAAACTCATAGAACACACCAACGGGACCGCCCGTTGAGACTATGCCGGTGTAGAAGGAGGATCTAAAACCACGCCCGTTTCCCGCAGATGGCGTATTGTCCGTCAAGGCGTCTACAGGTCCAGATGGACGAACGATGACTGTGCCGGTCACGCCGCCGCTAGTCCACGAAAAAGTCTGGCCGGACGGCGACATGATCGTGTTCCTGTCCATGCCTGGAAACGACATAAAATCCGCGAAAGCTGGCGCACTACGGGCGGACAGAGCCAGCAAAGCTATTGATATCGTGTACAAAATTCGGATCATAAGAAACTCACCTGCGAGAAATCGATAACCCTGGTTTCCTCAAATTCTTTCATCGTAAATCGGTTAAGGGTGTGAGTCAAACGAATTGAAAGACTTATCACGATTTTAAGAGCTCGACCGTCGCTCGTACCATCTCATAACCACCAAAGCAACTTGGATAACGCAAGTTCTTTGTCTGCATGAACGCCACCGATAACCCAGCGAAAGCCAAAAAATTGAATCAGGGGCTTTGCCTCAGCATATCGACAAGTGAGACGAGGCTGTCTTCGGAACCATTCGCGAAAAACTTAATTGCTTTACCAAGAGGGTTCACGGTTGCAGAGTCACCTCTGAACGATGTTGCAAACGCGAAAGGTAAAGTGCCCGAACCGACTGCAGCCCAGTTGCCACCATTGAACTTACGGATCAATTCACCGCCGAATGTACTCAGTTTTAGCACTGCCGACCAATAAGCGTTCTCATCCTGGTCAGCCGGTTGGGAGACGTGCGATGGTCCATCTGGACATACTGCGAACGACCCGCGCTATCGGGGTTCAAGACGATGTCGGCGCTGTCGAGGGAACAGAACATGGCTGCATTCGTTCCTACGGCCTAATGACAAAATTCATTCAGTTGTAGATCAAATAAACTCACGGAGCGTTAAGCCTGATTAAGTTGCCGTCGTGAATCGACCGTGGTAAGCTAGCGCGGTTTTGAAAGCGTCCCACTCGACCAACCACGAAAACTTGCTCGCCGACGATCCTTGGAAAAGTCCGCTGATCAGCTTGACCGAGGGGCGCATAAACGAATGAAGATCGAAAGAAGTTACCTAAATGAATTGGCTAATCAGCTTCCAAGCCCCCAGTTGCATTCCAGACCGTCTCGCATTCGAGTCGACCGTAGAGACGACCTTAGAGACGACCGTAGGCCGGAACAAGCAGCTAGTTGCATTCGTCAATTCGAGAAAGACATTCTGCGCTGTTCCGGCAATCGGAAACCTCGGTTTTGCCGGAACGGCGTCGCCAACGTTTTTTTCTACATCCAAGTTTGCTAGCGACTTGTTCCGGCCTACGAAAATGCGATCCGGCGTCCTTGTGCCGCTCGGTGAATCATTA
>JANPLJ010000488.1:0-3403 GCA_031426475.1 Pirellulaceae bacterium
TTATACTTGTTGTAAATTGCATTTTTGACGACTTCTAACGAGCGGTCGTTATCGTCAATGGCTGTCACAACTTCACGGATCGGATGGACGAAGCCAGCATCCCATTGCGCAGCGAATCCTCCTCCACCATGCTCCGTACTCTCGGTTAACTTAGAATTATTCTGAAGATCTTCGGCAATGGTCATCTTTCCCGGGAATCGCGACTCGATTTCCGAGTTGATCCATTGAAGCAAGGTGAACCCTTCCTCAATGGCGTTGCTCTGATCGTGATCTCTCGCACGGATGTAAAGCGTCATATCATATCGAAGCCCGTCGGCACGGAATTCTTCGAGCCACATCATGGCATTGTCGAATATGTACTGCCGGACTTCTTGACGACCGTAATCCGGTCGAGTCTCTCCCCACGGTGTGCTCGAGCGATCGTCATTGAAGAAGTAAATGCCCCCCTTGTCGTTCTCCTTCCAGCCGTCAAATTGCCACAGGTCAAGGTCCGAAGGGCCAAAATGGTTATAGACAACGTCGATTATCACGGCGATTCCACGCTTGTGCGCTTCTCGGACAAATGTCTTGAGCCCACTCACACCACCGTAGGCAGTTTCGATGGCGAATGGATGCGCTGGGTTGTACCCCCAGGAGAAATCTCCAGCAAACTCCGCCAGGGGCATGAGCTCTACGACGTTGACGCCTAAATCGACCAAATAGTCCAGTTTTTCAACGCAGCTTTGAAATGTGCCAACGTTTCCAACCGACGTATGAAAACTTCCAACGTGCAACTCATAAATCACCACTTCGTTCCAAGGAGGCATCTTGAAGTCGTCGTCTTGCCAATCGAAGTCGTCTTCAGTAACGACTCCGTGTCCGAGAGAATTGGTCACTTCGCGAGCCCTCGGGTCTATCCGCTCCCACGACTGATCGCCGTTCTCAATGAAGAACTTGTAGCCCTGGTCGGTTTTGACATCTGGAATCTCCACGCACCAGTTCCCGCCTGCATCGCGTTCGCAGGGATTGGCTCGTTTGTCCCAGTCATTGAAATCTCCAATAACGGAGACTGCTGTGGCATGGGGGGCCCAAACCCGAAACGAAACACCCCGTTCGGATCGGAAGCATCCAAGATTGTCTGTGAGGGGCTGGGGAGATCCAATCGACATAAAACGCTCCAAAAGAAAATTGACCTTAAAAACGGCACACGCATTGCCTGTATAAGCTTCATTCAACGCCACCTTGCGTCGCAACGTGCTCTAAACGCATGCAATGCAAAATGGATGCCTATTTTTTATAAGACAGTCGGACTCGTGCATGCAACGAAGTAGCAAAGAACTCAAAAGCATTGCCTCTGCAGCGCAATTCTTAAGTGTAGTCGTATTCGTAGGAGTTTTATTTGCCGCAAGAGACGTTCTCATTCCGTTGGCGCTCGGCGTTTTGATTGCTTTTTTGCTCACCCCAATCGTCAATCTCCTTCAGCGTTGGGGCTGCAGCAATGTGGCAGCCGTCGCGATGACAAGTAGTGCTGTTTTTGGTGTCATCGCGTTATCCATCATGCTGCTGGTCTCGAATTTGACTCAGCTGTCGGCGGATGTTCCTCGTTACCAGGATGAGCTTTCTAAAAAAATCGCGAGTATCCGGGATTACGGTCAGCAGATTTCTACGAAGCTTTCACGAATTTCAACTAATCTATCCGATGGTGGCAAAGACCGGAAAAAGAACGAGAGTCAAACGAACGAAGAGCAAAACGACGAGGGGAGTGAACAAACTCAGAGCCGTGAAACGGTCGATCAAGTTCAAGCGAAGGATAATCAAGCGAGAGGCTCAAGCGCAGATCTACCGATTTATGTCCAGGCAGCTTCCGATTCCATGCTCACAGTACGGTCATGGGCTGGAAGCGCCGGTGCCATTCTAGGTCCCATAGGGACACTCGGACTTGTTTTGGTGTTTGCCTTATTTCTTTTGGTATATCGCGATGACCTTCGCGATCGATTCGTCGCAACAATCAGCCGTGGCAATTACGTAGTTTCGACGGAAGCAATTCAGGAAGCGTCGAATCGGATTAGCCGATATTTGTTAGCGCAATTTGTCTTGAATGTGACGTACGGGGTACTGTTCGCAATCGGTTTAGTTGTCATTGGCTACTTCCTGGCGCCGGACGGAGAGTTCCCCAATGCGGTGTTACTGGGTTGCGTTGCCGGGTTGGTTCGGTTTGTCCCGTATGCTGGACCTCTCATTGGGGCCGCATTTCCGATCTTAATTGCGATTGCCATTTTCCCCGGATACCAGGTTGTCATTGGCGTGATTGTTATGATCGTCATCATGGAACTTTTGTCCAATAACGTGGTCGAACCGCTCGTATACGGCTCGAATACAGGAATCTCGTCGATCGCTGTGATATTTGCGGCCGTGTTTTGGGGATCACTATGGGGGCCCGTCGGGTTGTTGCTGGCCACACCACTCACAGTTTGCTTGGTCGTATTAGGTACATATGTTCCAAAATTCAAATATTTTGCGACGTTACTCAGCGATTCCCAGCAAATTGAGCCGTCGCTACGCATTTTTCAGCGTTTAATTGCTGGCGATGCACATAAACTTCGCGAGCTCATCAAAACTGAGAAAGCAGATCGCACAATAGACACATTTTTCGATGAAGTGATCGTTCCAACCTGTAGACGAATCAGCAAAAATGGTTCTCGCGATGGCATTAACGAATTGGAACTTATCGACAGTCTTTCAAAAGCTCTCGATGAGGCAGGCGTGTTCGATGACATGCCAGAAGAAAGGCCAGTTAACGAGGCTTCTGATTCGATATCAACCAGCGTGGATGATACGCAACCACCAAAGCCTAGCTGTTACGCCATTGCGACAAACCCCGGCGCCGACCAACTGCTGCTGCGTGGGACTCTGCATCTTCTGGCCCAGGATTGGACACTACGCGTCGTGTCGACTGCGGAGTTTCCAGATGACGTCGCAAATGAAATTGCCGAAAAGAAACCGCAGCTTGTTCTGATTGTAGCGATGCATCTTCAAGGCGGCCGACAGTTGCGCTACTGGTGCAAATCGCTGAGAAGTGCTAAATATACCGGGTCCATCTCGATTCTCGTGTCGGCCAAATTGCGAAACTACGACACGGTTTCTAACCAACTGCGAAAAGTGGGTGCAAACTTCGTGATGACTTCGGTGAGACAAGTCGTTCGCAAGATGCAGCTACAAGCAAAACCTCTCCCATAGCTATTGAGGATACCATGCCAACAATCTTAGTTGTCGACGATCGACGCGATGCTCAATTGACCGTCAGTGCCAAGCTGGAGGGGATGGGATTCGCAGTAAAAAGCAGTAACTCCGCCGTCGATATTGTCGAACAAGTCGTCAGTGCACTTGCCGATATCGTCTTCATGGATATGAACATGCCCGAAAT
>JANPLJ010000489.1:0-1130 GCA_031426475.1 Pirellulaceae bacterium
GCTGGTCGGTGTAGAGCTCACAACCATAGAAGACGATTCGCTGCACCAATCCTTCAAAAATGGTCAATTGCATTTCGACAGCGTAAATCGCTTTATTTTCATCGATTGCTTTGACGTCCAGGATCGAAAGCTGGAACCCAGTTTCGTCGAGAAGCGACCTTATCATCGTCGTCGCGAGGACGGCCCCTCTGACACAACTGGGCATGGGAGCATGAGAAATCCGGAGTGACCGGAATCAATATCACAAAACTCAATAAGGGCGTAAGGACTCGAACCTTAACTGACAGAGTCAGAGTCTGTCGTGCTACCATTACACCACGCCCCTCTGCGTGATCGCCGGACTCGGAAATCCAGCAAACTCTAAATATCCTGGATTTTCGTCCGGAACGCAATCGGTAATCGGCAACTTCGCCATCTTCAGTCGCAGCGGTAGCCGCGTTCGTCAGAACGTGGATGGGAGCGCCAACTCTCCACATTCTGGCGAATGTGGCTAAATAAAATGCTTCACAGCGTTGCCTGTAAGGGTCGAAGATCCTTCGATCCTTCCAGGATCGGAACACCTACGCCCATTGTTTTCGGTGGTGAGGCTTCGCTCAACCATGGTGAGGCTTCGCTCAACCATGGTGAGGCTTCGCTCAACCACCGGCAAATGTCTTAGTATCCCTTCGGGATGAAAAATCGCGCAAAACAAATACCGACGCAACCCCAAACTTTTGACAGTCCGGGACGGGCTTAATGCGTTGTCCCCTGGTTTCGGTGGCGTTGATTCTCTTCTATAACCGTGAACTGGCTTTTTCGTAGTATTGCGAGAGAGTAACTCGCTTTAAAGATTGGAGATCGAGGATGAGTGCATCAACGGCAGAATTTCTAGGAACGATGATCTTGGTTATTTTGGGCAATGGTGTCGTGGCGAACGTCGTCCTGGCAAAGACGAAAGGGAACGAAGCCGGGTGGCTCGTCATTGCGATCGGCTGGTCGATCGCAGTCTTCGTCGGTGCGCTTTGCAGCGCCAAGGCGAGTGGTGCTCATCTGAACCCCGCCGTAACGATTGCGATGGCGATGGCTGGTAAACTGCCGTCTGAAAGTGTCGCGAGTTATCTCATCGCCCAAATGGCAGGGGCATTTGTCGG
>JANPLJ010000490.1:0-1969 GCA_031426475.1 Pirellulaceae bacterium
CGAAGTAAATGGGATGGAAGCCCGTAACAAATTGGATGCGGTTCGCTCCACGATTTGCCTCCGTCGGTCGATTCGGTTTGCAACGTCCAGAGCTTGTTCGCCTCGTTGTGGTTGCGAATATGAGCGATGATCGTGCCGTCGGAAGCCTCAACGGCATGGAGCTCATGATAGGCGTTCTTGTCCCCCGTACGGATCGGAATGTCAGCAAGCCATTGCCATGTGAGACCATCGTCTTTGGATTCGCAGACGCCGATCTTTCGATCGCTGGTCCACAGTTGTTTTCCCGCATACAGCAACCGTCCGTCGGAGAGTTGAATCGGACCGTGTGGGCTGTTGACGATAGTCGGAATTCTAGTCGACCATGACTTTCCACCATCAGTCGAACGAATCAACCACTCGCCTAACTCGGCCTTGCGTTCAACGTCGCTAAGCCGCGAATGAGCGGCGTTCCATTTCGCAACTTGATCAGGTGGCATCTCTTTCGTCCCCCACCCCGTGGGCGACCAATCGGAGAAGACGTGACCTTTTTCCAAGTGAGATTCGTATGCCAGCGAAGTAAACGTCGTCACCAGCAATGTTCCCTTCGCTGTTTCGAGCACTCCAGAATCGCGATCGTCGGTGGCACTGTCGAAAAGCACTCTTGGCCAAGACCACGTGCCGCCATCGTCATAAGAAGTCATGGCATGTACTTGACCAAACGGGCAGACATGCGACTCTCGTCCACCCGACCATGTAAGCCACAACTCGCCATTCGTTCGCCGTACGACCGTAGGCCAACCATGGTAAAAATGAGGTTGCTGTGAAATGACTTTCGCCTCGAGAATCTTAAAAGTGTCTGCTACGGCATAACTGCGTTGCGGCAGAATGGCGGCCATCGATAAACCGGCAGTCGTTTGCAGAAAACGTCGACGCGCTGTGAGTCTATTTGTTGTTGGTTTCATCGTTAATGGATTTAGGCTCTGTTTTCTATTATCGAACTTTGGTAAAAGCTTTTAAGTAATCTCATAAAACCTGAGTTGTAATCGTAACAAAACAAATTGCGTTGAAAACGAAAAGAACCGAACTTCTTCCTCCCCCTCGCCCCAGTCTTCTGGGGAGAGGGGCCGGGGAGAAGGGAGCGAATATTCGTTAACTTGTCGCTTACTCGAGACGGAAACAGCGTGGGAGCTCTCCGCCTCCATCACTTTCCCTTGCCCCACAACTTTGCGAATTTCTCAGGTACATAGAAGGCGTCCTTCCCCGTCGCGGAATAAGCCGTGCGTTCGATGGCCGTGCCACGCACGCGTTGTCGGCAGACATTGAAGTGCCATGGGAACAAATCCTTCGGTTGGTTACCATCGATCCCTTTGAGCGGATCGATCATACGCGAGCCTTCTCCAGTAATCGGGAGGCGCATTTCGATACTCCATAATTTCTCACCGCGATGCACAGCGATCTGAGCTCCAGAAGTCCACGCAATTCCCTTGCCATCTTTGCCGTGATCGATCTCGAGCACCGCACCAGCGGGATTCATCGCGATCTCGTAGTAACTGTTGCTGGCCGTTTCGATAAGTAGACTAACGTGATCGCCATCGAACAGCTTCGAATCGTCAGGTGTTGGCTTCGCCGCGGGCCCATAGTAACCATTGAAGTAATCTGAAAGCAACGCTTCGAGATCCTGATCGGTGTCCCACCAGAATCGCGATGTGATGTAGAGATTCAAATGCTCGAGTGCGAACGGGTCGTAGTCGAATTTGCCCTCGCTATTGGCTGGATGATCATAAATTTCGATCATCTCGCCGAGCGTGATCCCCTTGAGCTCGCGCAGATCAGTGGCAATCGTCTTCGTATAAATCACCGGTCGTCCAGCCTGCTCGGGTCGGGCGTTGATGTTGTAGTCCCAAGTAAGATACTTTCCCGAGCTCAGTTTCTTGAGCCAAGCCTCACGCAGCGTACGATGTGTGCTTCGCATCGTTTCATCCCAGAAGCC
>JANPLJ010000491.1:0-3148 GCA_031426475.1 Pirellulaceae bacterium
GACCCCCTCTCCCCGGAGTACCGGGGCGAGGGGGAGGATAGTTTCTCGCATGTAGTCCCTACTTGGCCATGCAACATTTTCATCAGGCCACCCCCGGTCCCCTCTCCCCAGAAATCTGGGGAGAGGGGGGAGGAAAGACTCGCTCTCCAATCTAACTCATCCGTTTATCGTCTCTCGTTTATCGTCTCTCGTTTATCGTGTGCCCCCCCGCCGTGTCCCGCCTCTAGCCTCCCGCATCCCCCCAAAACGCCACAGGCCCTTTGCGCCTCGGATGCATTGCGATGCATTCGCGACGTAAAGGGCCTGTGGAACAGTTCCCCCGATTTTTGACGTAGGTCAGCTTGGATCGTCCCCTAGACCGCGAAGCTCGGAAGGCTGAATATGATTCGCCTTTCGGTTCTCGCGTTTGATGGCTTCGTAAACTTCTTGGCGATGAACCGGAATATCGTTGGGGGCCTGGATCCCAAGTCGTACCTTGTCACCGCGTATATCCACGATCGTAACGACAACGTCGTCACCGATCATGATGCTTTCGTCTCGATGTCGCGACAGCACCAGCATGAGCGACTCCTTTATTTCACATGGGGCTACATCCAGTGCAGCCTGTGGGTAATTCGTGATGTGTGAGTATAAACGATTGCAAGGTCGCTGCGAATCGAAATGCGATCGATGTAAACGAAGCGAACCTCGTTGTCATCAGTCGAAAAGCCGCGTCCTTGGCTAGGTGGAGTTATCGACGCAGGGACTGTTCATGATGAAGGTCAGCGTGCGGTTTCCGCCAAGAGGGAGTATTCCGAAGATAACGTGCGTTACGATTGCGTAGGCGATGTCACTCGGAAGCGGCCCGTCTCTCTGTAACACGATTGCCGACGAGCGATAGACGCAACGATTAACGCGGCGACTATCGCTAATCTTTACCTAGTCGGAACAGTTTCACTCGCTGAATCCCGGGTCAGGAGGCCGATAGCAGAGGTAGTCGCATCTAGTTTTGCTATCTGCAAACTATGTGCATCTGGATTCCTTCGTTCGAAATTAGAAACAAACTTACTGTGACTCGACGACATCCCTCCCATTTGAGACTGCATGTAGAGAACAGCTCTTCACCCGCCCCTACATCGGATCATTCGATGGAATCACGGGACGAGGTCGCCGCTTGCCTGAAGGCATTCACGGAAGCGACGGGGTGGGCCGTTCGATCGAATGCGACGAAGCATCACTCGTTTGGCTCGACTCGGGTCCCGGACGAAGCAGTTTCGAACGAATCCCGCGCCAGCAACAGCCTTCGCGGTCCCAAGGCGAAAGCTGTCGAAGGGGACGCCGACAAAGCGCGTTGGCGTTTAGTAGATGCTGCGCCGATGGATGGGATCATGTCGGCTGACGACCTGGCTCATTTCCCCACAGTAACCCTTGAGCACGCCGAGCAATTACTTCAGACGATGGAACGACTGGTCGCTCGTTTAGAGAAGTCGGAAAACGCGCTTCGTCGTCAAGAAGTCGAACTGGCGACCGGCGTCAGCATCTCGCGAAGCCCCAATGAGCAACAGGAGCTCGCGGATCGTTTCGAATCGATCTTGTCGGGAACTGCTAGTTCGATTGGGGCTTCGGCTGCCGCAGTTTATCTACTCGACGAAACGACATCGAACTTGAAGATGCGAGCTTGCTGGGGATTGCCAACGACGAAGCTGGCCGAGCCACCGCGTCCACTGCGTGGGTCGCTAGCCGATCTCGAGTCGTTGCTCGGAAACGCCGTGCTTCTGGAAGACACGCTCGCCATGCCCGAGTGGCCAACACCCGAGGACTACGCTTCCGCCATCGTCGTCCCGATCGGTTCGTCGACGATGCCGCACGGTACGCTATGGTTCTGGTCCGACTCGCCTCGGAAGCACTCGTCGACGGATATCGAGATTGCTAACCTGGCGGCAGGTCGGTTGATGAGCGAACTTGAAAAGTCGTTATTGGGCGTCGAGGTCAAGCAAGCCAAGCGAATGAGAAAGGAACTCGATGCAGCCGGTCATGCTCAAGCGGCAAGGTTGCCAGATGCGCAGCCGCTCCACACGGCATTTCAGATCGACGGATGGACTTTTCAGGATAGCGCCATGGGGGGCGGTTTCCACGATTGGGATGTGACGCCTCAGGGCATGATCGTCACGTCGGTCGGTAGCGCCAAAGGCAGCGGACCTCAAGGCGCTTTAGTAGCAACCACCGTTCAGTCGACCGTTCGCACGCTTTGGCCGTCAGTGCATTCACCAGCACAGATACTGCGTGGGGCAAGCGATGTCCTTTGGGGCGTCGATGAAACCGATTGGTCGGCGTCGATCGCTCTCCTTCAACTGAATCCCGAAACCGGCTACGGGTCGCTCGCTACCGCTGGGAATGTTCAAGCCTTTATCATCTCGCAGCGTGGCTTCCGTCCGATCGGCCTTCCGTCGCCACGGCTTGCTGAACAGCCCGATGCTACATATGCAAATCAACGCTTCATCTTGCAGCCAGGTGAGGTCTTAGTGGCGTTCAGCGATACCGTTGTTCGTATTCCAACGCAACCCAAAAGTACATCGCCACGGACTCGACGCTCGATTGCTAAGGTTTTGGATCAGAATGAACTGCTTCAAAGTGCGCGACATCGAATAGATGACTCTGCGTCGGATATCGCGGCTCATCTGGCACGGATGCTCCCGAGTATGGCTCCCAGCGCCTCGAGCGGGTGTGATCGTTCACTGGTCGTGCTAAAGAACGTACGAAAGCCATAATGACCGTAGGACGGGCACTCTTGCCCGTCAACCGTAGGACGGGCACTCTTGCCCGTCGAATGCCGATCGGACAGAAGTGCCAGATCTACGTAAGCAACCTGTTTTATTCCTTGAATGATACAGCTACAATCGCAACAACCAAAAGACGATTTCGTCCAATGTTATAAAGATCACACACGGCATGCCGCAATATAGTTTTCGCATAGAGGATTTTCAGCTCGGCGCGAGTCTAGGGCAGGGAACGGTCGGCGAGATTTTTGCGGCGACTGAAATCAGCACAGGTCGTCTCGTTGCCTTGAAGATCTTGCTGCCAAATGTCTCACAGGATCGACTCGTTCGCGCTCGCTTTGAACGCGAAATTGGCATCCTCGAAAAACTCCGTCATGCCAATATTGTCGAAG
>JANPLJ010000492.1:0-1467 GCA_031426475.1 Pirellulaceae bacterium
GAGATGACCTATCTTGTGAGCTGCAAGTTGATCGACGGAGATCCCATTTCGAATATTAGCGCCAGCGGTTTTAAGTGGATGGACGCCTGTCAAAAAGCAAGCGCTCGCGCGAGCATGGGCACCAGAACCATCGCCATGAGCCGAAGCCATATCATGTTCGAAACCTGTAAAGACCTGCAATTTGGTTTGCAGGTCCGCCAGCGGAGCCATCGATTCCCCCAGCGTAAAATCGTGTCCTATTCCGGACGGACGCCAAGTTTTTAAATTGACTCCGTTAGGAAAAGAAACGAACGCCATACGCAAGGGAGATCCGGTCTTGGTTACTCCTAGCGTAGTCGAGTCGGCATAAAGTTTTTGCGTATTAAAGGATTCAAATGTTGGCAATGCGACCAATGCACCGAGCCCTCGAAGAAACCGGCGGCGTTCAACGCTTTTTGTACGCACATTCATCGAAACGAATTCCTTTATATATTTATTTCTTCCTCTCGCCCGTTCTTATGGGAGAGGGGTCAGGGGGGTAAGGGCTATACCGCGACGATCTCCTTCACCGCGGCGCGTTTGAAAGGGAGCGCTTTCGATGACACCCATGACTAGTGTCATGCACTTTCCTTTGTCAGCGAGTAGTTTCCGTGTAATCTCATTGACGGCGCACGAATCATAGTGCTCAAGTCCGCGACCAAGCGCATACGTAAGGAGCTTTTGGGTGATGCATCGATAAAATTGTTCTTGGCGTGTGCCGATGATCGATCGCAATTCTTGAACACCCGAAAACTTCTCACCCGTCACCAATTCACCCTGCGGATCAATAGGATGTTCGTCGTCTTTCTCGCGCCATCGCCCAACAGAATCGAAATTCTCTAACCCTAGTCCGATCGGATCCATCCTTGCGTGGCAACCGGCACACTCGGCTTTCGCACGATGAATTTCCAACTGTTCGCGAAGGCTTACTTCTCGAACCTGTCCTTTTTCTGGCTCTTCAAGAGCCGGAACGCTGGGTGGAGGCGGCGGAGGGGGAGTACCTAGAATATTTTCCAGAACGAATAAGCCTCGTTTGACCGGCGAAGTGCGTGTCGGATTCGAGGTAACTAATAAGAAAGATCCGTGAGAAAGCAATCCACCCCGCGGACTATCTTTAGGCAGGTCTACCTTACGCATGTGTAGACCCTTGATATCTTCGAGTCCGTAAAATCGAGCGAGTGGTCCGTTCAGAAATGTGTAGTCAGCCGTGATCATCTCCATCACGTCGCGGTCTTCTTGAAGTATAGACCTGAAGAGCAATTCGGTCTCCTGCCGCATCATCTTACGAAGTGGATTCGCTCCTTTGAACTGCTTGTCGTTGGATGCCGCTCCTTCGACATCCCGCGTTTGAAGCCATTGGCCAACAAAATCTTCTATAAACCGGTCAGCGCTATCGCCGTTCAGTAACCGTCGCACTTGTGCGGGAAGATTTGATCGCAGTTGTCCATT
>JANPLJ010000493.1:0-2589 GCA_031426475.1 Pirellulaceae bacterium
GACGAGCGTCCAACGAGCGTCGACACAACGGCGATCAGCGAGAAGTGTTGAAATAAATCGCTTTTTTGTTGGATCAGATACCGCCGCGTTACACACGATTGTGTTTTGGTGTGACACATTGAATCACTTTGTCGCGTTGATGCGCGTCGAATCGCACACTTTGTGGCTCTAAGTTCGTTCACATGGGAGCGGAGCCAATAACGCTTAAGAAAATGGAGAAGCGATGCCGATTCTCTAATCTGATCGTCCTATGTCCGTCCCATCCAATACGAGGAGAACAAACGTGAAATCATTTCAAACTTGGATTTGGATTGCTGGAGGAGTAAGCGTTTTGTCTGGAGCGAGTATGTTAGCTGGAGAATGGACGAACAACGCCAACCGCTCTAACGAGCAGCTTCCTGGCCTAATGCTAGCGAAACTTGCAAGCACGCAACGGGTTGTAGCAGGCTTGGTCTCGAAGAATTTTTCGGAAATAAAGCGCGGCGCTCAGGATATGCAACGGATCTGCGACGCTGCCCAGTGGGAATTACATCCGGACCCTGTCTATGGTCACCACCGAACTGAACTGCGACGCCAATCGATGAAGCTTGCGGAACTGGCCGAAACACAAAATCTGGACGGAGCGGCATTCGCCTACATGCAGACAATGTCGACTTGTATAAGTTGCCACGAACACTGTCGCGATGTCCTTCGCATTGCAGAGCTTCCCAAGTCAATGAACCGCGTGGTTCCTATACCGGCATCCGAAGAAGAAGTAAGTTGGAACAGCATGCCGACCCTTCGACGCTAGCATATCCGAGGAAGCGGCGCGCCCATAGGTTCATCGACAGCACGAAGGCTTCCCAACAGCCGATCGATGACACCCGGAGAGATCGTTTTTACTATAACTACACCTATGATGTCTGCCTAAGCCGTCTCCGGTATGGACTTCAGAACGGTCAAAGCATGCAGAACAGAGCGACCGGCTACGGCCGCGATGAAAGTCCCTTCATTCGCAACATACAACGGATCTAGCCCTAACAGTTCGCAGACACCTCGCACATCGGGTCGTATCGGCAGACGAGCTTCGTCGAGCTTCATCGTGAGCCCACAAGCCTCAGACCATTCGTGCATCACTGCTGAAACGCCACCGCGAGTTGCATCACGCATCGCACGAAGGTCGCAGCCGAGCGCCAATTGCAACGCTGCTGTCGCTTGCTGGACGGAAGCAGAATCGGATTGCGGGCTTGGAGTAAATCCTAGAATCTCACGGGCAGACAAGACGGCGATCCCATGACTTCCAATCGGTCCACTCGCGATCAACTTGTCGCCAACTTGCAGACCCGATGGTCCCACGAGAGCTGGCGCCCGAATGCGGCCGATGCCAGTCGTGTTAATAAACAACCCATCGGCCATACCTCGCGGGACGACTTTGGTATCGCCAGTGACGATCCTTACAGCGCACTGTCTGGCTGCTTCTGCAACGCTTTGAATCACTCGATCTAGAACGGACAGCGGCAGTCCTTCTTCCATGATTAACGATAAGGTCAGCCACATCGGTTCCGCCCCAGAAACGGCTAGGTCGTTGACGGTTCCATACACCGCCATCGATCCGATGTCTCCACCAGGAAAGAATAGTGGTGACACAACATAACTGTCCGTCGAAATAGCAATCGAGCCGTCGATACGACCAACATTCGCTGAATCGTTCTGGACCGTAGACAATGCTGGCAATTGCGATAAAATACGATCACGAATTAATCGACGCATCATCAAGCCACCTTCGCCATGTGCGAGCGTTACGCAGTCAGGTTGGTTGATTCCAACCGCAGGGCAATGGAGGTTTGGCGAGTTATGCTCGTCGTTCATGAATTCAGCTCGGCATCAAATGTTGCTGACGTTTGATAACGGTAATATGCCGCACACGCTCCTTCGCTGGATACCATCGGAGCTCCTAAGGGGTGTTCCGGCTGGCAGCCTTTTCCATATTCTAAACACTCGCTGGGTTTGATGCGGCCAGACATGACTTCCGCGCTCCGACATCGGACTTCTTCAAGAATTGGCAAAAGATGTTCAGTCGAAAATCGATTTCGCGCATCGTACGATCGATAGCGATCCGTTAGTTGCAAACCGCCATGGCCAATCAGACCAAAGCCTCGCCACTGGGCGTCAACGGGCATGTAGACTTCATTCACTGTATTGAGAGCGGTTGGGTTGCCAATCTGTTGAACGCTTCGCGAATAACCATTGACCAGTTCGTGTCTTCCGGACTGCAATTGAATAACAACCTCACGAATCCCGTAGAGCAGATCGATCGGTTCAAATCCAGTCACCACCACGGGAACTTGGAAACGCTCGACGAAGGCGTAATACTCTTCCAAGCCCGTCACGGTACAAACATGACCGGCACCGAGAAAACCTTGTACCCGATTGTCTGGTGCTAGCATCAACGCTTCCATTGCCGGCAGCACACGAACATGCGCGACAATAAGGCTAAAATTATCGAGCCCCATTCGATCGGCTTGCAAAACCGCCAACGCAGTTGCTGGAGCGGTTGTTTCGAAACCGACTGCGAAAAAAACGATCTGCTTATCAGGCGTTGCTCTCGCA
>JANPLJ010000494.1:0-1084 GCA_031426475.1 Pirellulaceae bacterium
AGCTACGCTCGCCAGAGCGTGGTGCTTCGAAGAGATTTCCACGTTCTGGCGAACGTAGCTACCTCCAAGTCGATCTTTGGAAACGATGCTGTTTTCCGAAAGGGAGACGGGGCCAAACAATCGCCCTGTGCCGCAAATTCGAACAATATTGCCCATCCTGCCAAGATCTTGAGCTAGCAAACAACTTCATGCCCGTTGTTCGTCTTGAGGCGTTCGGATAAGCCTCCTATACTCCGCGCGACCCATGAGGGGGATTTTCTGCGCTCAATGTATGCTTTGATGGATCGATGCTATCTACATAGGATGGTTCGAACGCGACCGATCGCTATCGGCCCGCCGAGCCTTCGTGTCGATGCGTCAGTTCAAAATATCAAATTTCGAAATCGTTTCTTGCAGAACCATCGAAGCTCTTATCGGCCGTTTGCATGGCTTTCATCGATTGTTCTTTGCATCACTTCTCTTTTCGCAACATGTTCTTTCTTGCCAATCCGTTCGTCCATTGCGGCCGACATCGCTTTTCCGGTTGTTGAACCACGGCTTCCCATTACGATTTCCTCGCAGTCCGCCACCAAGAGTGAACGCGGCGGTTACAACGTCTACGAGTTGAAAGGCGAGTGCCGTGTCGAGCAAGGAAGCTTTGCTGCGACCGGCGATAGTATTCAAGTATGGATCAACCGTTTTGATGCTTCGCTCTTTGATGAGGAAGCATCGCCGTCAAATTCGGATCGCAACCAACCGCCGCAAGCGATGTACAAAGTAATCCTTCGCATCGAAGGAAACGCTAAAGCTCAAACGAATAACGACGATAGCATCCACGACTCTACTTGGACTGGTCGCCTTTACAGCTATCGTGAACCAGACATTCAGGTGAAGCAATGGGAAGAACCGAAGGGGACGCCGCCACTCTTGCACTGGGAGGCTTTGACTGGCGGTGACAAGAGCGAGAAGTCGAGCGTGCAGCCCGCCCAATTTCTTCCGCTGCCCCAGCCAGCGACTGGAGCCCAGGTACCTCCGCCAGAAGAGCTCAAAGTGCTCGCGTTACCACCGTCTGCTCAATTTCAAATGGGCGAGACGGGGACGCTGG
>JANPLJ010000495.1:0-2317 GCA_031426475.1 Pirellulaceae bacterium
ACGGGCTACGATGCCTGCGACCACAGCATAATCTCGCAAATTAGCGACGACATTGCTCTTACGCGCGATAGCATTGATAATCCGACTCATGACAACCTCCCCGGCACTTCAGCACGGTTGAGAGAAAACGGGAAACAAAAATTTGGTAATCGAGTGAACTTCACTTCAACTTTGGGAAGATCGGCATTCACCCGTCCAAAACCGACAGAATGCAGCAATATACTAGTCTCTCCGCACAGGAAAGACAAACTCGACGGCCAGGACACCAAGAATTACGGCCTGGTTCGCGAAAAATTTGTTCCAAGCCATTATTTTCTTAGAGTACGTTGAAGATAATAGTTTGATTAATGGATATAGGCCTTTCGTCGTTTCGGTCGACGGAACGCTTTCAGCTGATTGACTTTGAGGGTTTTCATGACTTTTCGATATAGTTTTTCGCTATTGCTGGCACTCGTCTCGTGGGGTGGGTTGGCTGAATATTCGTTTTCACAGGCAAAACCGGCCACCAAAGCTCCCACGATTCGCTTGCCGGAGAGCGTTTTGAAGCCACCGACGAAGGCTGCTATCAAGGTCGCTCCGATCGATCGATCCACGCGGGCCTCGGTGAAAGAAGCGGCGGCCAAGATCGACCAAATCCTTGAGAAGAGCTGGACCGAGCACGTTGCCAAGGTTCAACCAGCCCTCCGCGACGAGCAGTTTCTGCGGCGAGCTTACTTGGAACTGGGTGGAAGGATCCCGACTTTTGGCGAGGCTGCTAGTTACCTATCAACGAAGTCAAAAGACAAACGCTCCGACTTGATCGACACCTTGCTGGAAAGCCCCGATTATGTGAGCCATTTCTACAACTACTGGGCAGACATCCTCCGGCTTTGCGAACGTCCGCAGAACAATATCATCCTCGACCCCTACTTGGCATACGTAAAAGAAACGATCGCCGAGAACAAGCCGTACGACAAATGGGTTTCCGAGATGCTCACTGCGAACGGCAAGGTTTGGGAAAACCCCGCGGTCGGCTTCCAAATCCGCGATGATGGTATGCCGTTGCCGTATGTCGATAACACCGTCCGTGTATTCCTCGGCAAGCAGATAGGTTGTGCGCAGTGCCACGACCATCCGTTCGATTCCTGGACTCAACGGCAATTCTACGAACTGGCGGCTTTCACCAGTGGGACTCGAACGCGGATGGGGAGCGGCGACCCAGGGTACAAAAAAGGCAATCCGGCCAACGAGATGATTTCTGAAGCTCGAAAGAAGACGCCGGACGGAAAAGTCGCTGGAGCGTTTCAGCGTGTGGTACGAGCCAACACGTATGTCGTCAATTTTGGCAACCGAGATCTCAAGCTACCGCATGACTATGCTTATTCCGACGCCAAACCGAACGCGGTCGTCAAGCCTAAGGTCCTTTGGGGGGAAGTACCGTCGCAGGCTGCTAAAGGAAACCGTCGGGAACAATTTGCGGCTTGGTTGACTGGGCGGCAAAACCGGCAGTTCGCTCGTAATATTGCGAATCGCATTTGGAAGAAAATGATGGGACTGGGAGTAGTCGAGCCTGTCGACGACTTTCGCGACGAGAACAAACCGTCTAATCCTGAATTGTTGGAGCATTTGACGGACGAGGTGATGCGTTTGGATTTCGACATTCGAGAGCTCGTTCGAATCATCGCCCATACTCGCACCTATCAAAGGCAAGCAGTGGTGCATGAGTCGTCTTCCACCGAACCGTTTTATTTCACGGCTCCGATTTTGCATCGAATGACGGCTGAGCAATTGTGGGACTCGTTGTTGACGATGGTCGCGTACAACCCTTGGGCCTACCAAAGACCTACGGCCAAGGAGATCGCTGCGGTTGTGGATATCGATTTTTCGACGGCGAAGCTGTCGGATGCGGAGAAAGTTACCTCGCAATTTGAATCGACATACGACTTGGGGAAGTACGGTCGCGATATTCAAAAACTTTGCGGGTACAAAGGACAGCTTTTAGTCCGAGCAAGTGAGATCCCGTCGCCGGTTCCCCTCGGACATTTTCTGCGACAGTTTGGCCAAAGCGATCGCGAATCGATCGAGGGAAGTCGTACTGTAGCGACAGTCCCTCAGATTCTCACGATGTTCAATGGGCCGATTACCCACATCTTGCTTGAACCGGGCTCCGTAATCTACGACAACGTGATCAAGGCTGGCCCTGCGAATGCCATCGATCTGATCTTTGTTTCTGTCCTATCACATAAGCCTTCCGGCACCGACCGCGAGCTCGCCAAGAAAGAAATCGGATCGGCTGAAACGGTGGGCAAAGGGTACGGCAATCTCCTCTGGGCGTTAC
>JANPLJ010000496.1:0-4932 GCA_031426475.1 Pirellulaceae bacterium
AGCGGGTAGGTGTTGTTTCCAGAGGTAACGCTATGGGCTTACCAGTGGCCGCCAAAAAGTTTTTTAAGAACCGTCCCTACGTAACCGCCCCAGGTCAACACAATGCGGCTGAGCTCGCGTTCCGGGATCGGCGAATTCCGATGCCGAAGATGTAGTTTTTCAAGGATCGAATCGACCGCCGAAATCGATTCCAAGCTATAGTCGAGCTTCGTCTGGTATTCCTTGAGAGCGGCTTCCACAGCTTGTTTTGCGAAGTCCTCCATGCGTTGCTCGAGGCCTTTTTGCGGCGTTTGAAACATGCTCGAACACAGGATGTATAATGAAAAACACGCAGAAAGGATGGCGAGGATCGTCAGTAAATTCCATTCGAACATCGCTCTGCGATTCCTTCTGTTGCTTTTGAATGATAAACCGTGAATTTGATATGAATGACAATGTACTTCCTAAGCTAGCACCACGAAGCAACGAGAGCCATAAGGGGGACTTCGGACGTGCTTTGATCGTCGGTGGATCACGAGGTATGGCTGGAGCGATCGCAATCGCCGGAATGGCTGCGATTCGAAGTGGAGCGGGACTAGTCCATGTCGCCTTGCCGGACCTAATCCTCGAAACAGTTGCTGGGATGCATCCGTGCTTAATGACGATTCCGCTAGAAAACGATGCTTTTGGCCGTATCGATCAAACAGCACGGGATCGCTTGGTGGAGCTTTGCACGAAAGCCACTTGCGTTGGCATTGGACCTGGAATGGGACGCTCCTTGGGATTGGATACTATCGTTTATCGGCTTTATCAAGCATGCGATTGTCCCATGGTCCTGGATGCGGATGGAATGAATGCTCTGCCGCAGGCGTTGCCACGTACGCCCAAAGCGGCTGGACCGCGGATTCTGACGCCACATCCGGGAGAGTTTGAGCGATTTACGCGTGTGTCAAGCAAAGACCGCACAAAACAAATTGCGACCGCGATTGCAATCGCCAAAGAGAATCGGATCGTAATTGTCTTGAAGGGTTTTGAAACCGTCATCACCGATGGCGAAACGACCACCATCAATCGAACTGGGAATCCTAAAATGGCAGTCGGCGGAAGCGGTGACTGCTTGACGGGAATCATCACCGCGTTGGTATGTCAAGGATTACAACCGCTGCAGGCGGCGCAACTAGGAACTGCACTCCATGGTCTTGCAGGCGACCTCGCTGCTGAACGACTTGGCTGTCCAAGCGTCTTGGCGACCGATCTGATCGAAAGCTTGCCGGATGCGTTTCGAAAGCTTGGGTAGCTCCTTCAATCAACGTTGAGCTTGCGACGGAATATCGTATCGCCGTTGGTAACGTAAAGGTACTCGTGATTCGGCCCAGCCAGATTACAACTGGTCAACGGCGCGGCTTCTTTGGGTTTCGGGAGTACGCCACACTGTCGGCCAGTCGAATCGAAAACCTGAACGCCCAACGCCGACGTAACGTAGTATCGGCCCGCCCGATCGACTGCCAGTCCATCACCACGTGATGCCGTTTGATACGGCGGTGGTTCGTTGAACTTGAACTCGCCTTTGGGATCGATCTGAAGTCGCATCGTCATCGATGGCATCTTGGCATCGAGCGATGCGTTTGCATCGACACGGAACATCCAGGTGTATTCACCGCCAGAGTCGGAGACAACGAGCGTTCCGCCATCATTCGAAAGGGCGATTCCATTTGGCTTGGAAATGCCGGTGTCTACCGGCGCGGCCTCGCCCGTCTTAATCTGAATGCGAGTGACGCGACTATGTTTCGTTTCGGTAATATAGATAAAGCCATCCGCACTCACCGCAAGATCATTGGGAGCCACTTTCGTAGCAATCTCCTTGATCATGCCGGTGATCGGATCGATGGAGATCACGCGTTCTTTCGCTCCTTGGCATCCATACAGCAACCCGTCCGGCCCAAACTTCATCCCGCTCACGGCTTCCTTGACGATTTCATGTCTCTTTCCGTCGGCATTGTCGATTTTGTATACAGCCGGAGCCTTCATATCGGAGAAGTAGAAGTTGCCTTGCGCGTCGCTGCACGGAGCGTCCGCAAACCCAAGATTCTCAGCGACGACCTCCCACGAATGCTTGGGAACAAGTAGTTTAAGCAACGTCATATCGCCTTTTAAGTCTCCTTTGGTATCTACGACAGTTTGGTGCTTTTCATTTCGCCACAGCCATTTCAAAGCGTCAGGAAAAAGCGAACTGCCGTGATCGGGATTGTGCCCAAAACCATCGGCCCATTCGAAGCGGATGTCGTAGCCCATATACTGCAGCGCGGAAGCCATGAGCTTGTTCGAAGTCGGCCAATGGCCAAACGGATTGTCGAGATCTCCGCTCGTGTCTGCCAAGAACACTCGAATCGGCTTCGGCTCGGTTTTTCGGATGAGCGAAGGATAGATGTTTCCACCGCGCAGATTGGTGAAGCTGCCGATGGTCGAGAACACTTTGCGAAACGCGTCGGGGCGTTCCCAAGCAGTCGTGAACGAACAGATGCCGCCAGAGCTGGCGCCGCAGATCGCTCGCATTTCCGGATCTTTTGAAAGGCTATATCGCTTTTCTACTTCCGGAATTATCTCTTCCAGCAAAAATCGTGCGTAGCGATCACCGAGACTATCGTACTCAAAACTTCGATTCGAACCCTTCCATGGACTTTGCGGTTTTTCTTTGGCTTTGTCGTGCCCTGGATTGATAAAGACTGCGATCGTTGGCGGCATGTCGCCTCGGGCGATCAGATTATCAAAGACTACCGGTACGCGCCAGCGTCCTTTCACGTCCTGGTACGAATGACCATCTTGGAAGATCATCAAAGCCGCTGGCTGTTCTTTTTTGTACTGCGCCGGCACATAGATAGCCCAACCGCGAGTCGTGTTTTCAAAAATCTTCGATTCCCACGGAGTCATCTCCTCGATCGTGCCGTGTGGGACATCGTCGCGCACTATTGCATCTGGATGCGGCTGCCACTGGGGCGCGTTCTTCGACTCAGCCGACGAAACCGTTCCTGGTTGTTGATGAGTCTCTGTTGGTTTATCGGACCACAGCCAGCGAAGCGCCTTCGGAAGCTGTTCGCCCCCCCAATTACCGCTATGCCCGCCTTCGGTCATGACGAACTCGTGTTCATAGCCTGCGAACCGAAGTGCGGCAGCGAGGTCTTCATTGGCTAACGGCCAATTCCCGAAGAGATTGTTCAGGTCGTCTTTACCATCTTGAAGATAGACCTTGATCGGTTTCGGGGCAGCTTTGGTTTTTCGCACCAACCCTGGATAAGCCCAGCCTCCACGGATATTCGTAAAACTTCCGATATGACTGAGTACCTTCCCAAACTGTTCAGGCTTCTCCCATGCGGCGGTGAAAGCACAGATGCCTCCTGACGAGATACCGGATATCGCACGATCCTTCGGATCGCTCGAAATGTTGAGTCCTTTCAATGCAACGGGCAGAAATTCATCGACCAAGAAACGCGAGTAACGGTCGCCCATCGAATCGTACTCAAACGAACGGTTGCTTCGGTCTTTTGCGTCGTTCTTCGTTGCCGAGATGGTCCCTGGGTTCACGAAAACAGCGATGGTCACGGGCATCGCTTTTTGGTGGATCAGATTATCGAATACGATTGGCACTCGAAAGGCACCGTTGTCTTTCAGATACCCAGCCCCATCCTGAAACACCATCAGACAAGCCGGCTTGTTCGACTCGTATTGCGCCGGAACATATACACTGTATTCACGACGCGTTCCAGGGAAGATTTGACTGTCAGCGAATACTCCCGAGGTCACAGCGCCTCGCGGCACCCCCGGTTGCACCACGCGATCAGGATCATTCGAACTGGGTTGTTCGGCAGCAGTCAGCAGACAAGACGACATGCCAAAGATAAATACAAGCGAAAAAAATCGGGAGAGCTTCATTTTGGGTGGGAGAAGGAAAAGGGAGGAATGGGAGATCGAATGATTCGCATTCGATGGTGTGGAATTCGATAACGCTGAATCATCGTCCAGCTACCACCGCATCGCAAGTACCCGCATCGCTTATACCGTCGGAGCAGCCCTAGATGCACTTTCCCAACGATGAAATGACAGGACGAAACGGGAGGACGAGGCTCCGGCCGAGTCAAACGTTGCAAATCAAATGAGATCCAAACGTGGCTCCGCAGGAGCGTCGCCCGATGATGGGTCAGTTCCAGTGCCACGAACCGTTAGCTCGGACGTGAGAAGCCACTTAGACTTACTTTACTCGTCGACCCCTGTGCCTCGTAGCGACTCCCGTCAATCCCAATCCAGCCAACAATAACATCAACGAGCCGGGTTCTGGAATCGCGGTAATCGAATTCACGATCACCAAGTTACTGGCATACAGGGGAATACCTGGATTCATCACCGGGAGTTCATTAAATGGGCCACCGGCGCTGACCAAGGGAAGACCATTGATCTGGTCGACGACATCCATTCCGTTGCCGAGTACTGTTCCGAACACGGTGAATGCGCTATTGAGAAACAGATTGTCATCGACATTGAAGAACCACTGATTCACGTTGGTATTCGGGGAACCAATATTGGCGTAGGCGAGCGTACCTCGTACATTGCTAAGCCCTATTTCGTCGGCAATCGGACCGAACGTTGGAACAGCATTTCCTGATGGATAGTATCCGCCACCCTGGATAACGAAATCATCGACGCTTCGGTGGATGATCGTGTTGTCGTACAGGCCCGAATTGGCGTAGGCCAGAAAGTTGGCAACGGAAATCGGTTTCTCAGTATCGTATAGCTCTACGTAAAAATTTCCGACGCTAGTGTCAAACTCGACAACTAACCCTGCGTGTGCTGTGGAGTGCGTGGAGAGGACACCAAGAAAAAGGGAAGCGACAATGGACAAAACCGGATTTCGCTTGTGCATGTAGAACCTTCTATTTTAGATGCTGATTCGATGTCGTTGCG
>JANPLJ010000497.1:0-3220 GCA_031426475.1 Pirellulaceae bacterium
CTAGCGTCGGCGCGACTTGACGAAATAGATCGATCGTCTTTTGCAATGCACCGGCGTCATAGACGACCCGACCATCTGGCTCGCCCAGGCAATGAAAAATCGCTCCAATCGATTTGGCTGCGTTCGTCCCTTCTTGGATTCGTTCTGCGGCGATCGCTTCCGGTGAAAGAGTCGTCGTCCCACAATCGCCCGCCGTTACCGACGCGATGTGAACGTCCCATCCGAGTTCCCTCAGGCGAATCAGGGTGCCACCACATGAGACTTCGGCGTCGTCTGGATGGGCCATCAAGGCAAGAACGACTTTCCGTAACGGATGCTTCGAACGGTTTGACATAGTGCTGGCTCGGCTACCTCAAAAACGTTTTAGTTTACTTGGTTTTTTGCTCGCAAAAATTCAATCTGATACTGGCGATCAGCGAGAAGTCTCGAGTTTTGCGTTATCATTGATGCAATGTTCTATTGATTGTTTATAATACGTAAGTAAATTCAACCCGGTCACGCAGTATTTCCTTCCTCGACCGTCCCGCCATGGACTCCTTGAACCTCACCCGCCGTCGATTGATGGCGAATATGACGACTGGTTTCACCGGCATCGCTCTTTCGCATTTGTTTACGAAAGAACTTGTTGCGGCACCGAAACGCGAGCCGCATTTCGCCCCGAAAGCCAAGCAAGTCTTGCAGATCTTTTGTCCAGGCGCGGCGTCGCACGTGGATCTGTGGGATCACAAACCAATGCTGAAAAAGCTTCATGGAACTCCGATGCCAGGAGGTGAGACGGAAGTTACCTTTCAAGGCAAGAATGGCAACTTGATGAAGTCGCCTTGGGATTTTGTGCCAGCTGGCGAAAGTGGCAAAATGATTTCTTCGATGATGCCGCATATGGCGAAGCATGTCGACGATATGGCCTTCATTCACAGCATGACTTCGCGTTCCAACACGCATGGCCCAGGCTGTATCTACATGAACTCGTGTTTTACGCGTGAAGGCTTTCCGAGTGCCGGTTCGTGGGTTAGCTATGGTCTCGGTTCGATGAATGAGAACTTACCGACCTATATTTCAGTACAAGATGTTCGTGGAGAACCACCGAACGGCAAAGCGAACTGGGCGAACGGCTTCCTGCCAGCCCAGTATCAAGCCGTCGCGATGGCCGCTCAGCAACCGCTTCGCAATCTCGCGAGGCCAGCTTCCATCACTCAGGTGGAGGAACAAGCGACTCGTGATTTTTTAAAGCTGATCAACGCCGAACACGCGGCCGAACATCCCGGAAACGATGAACTTCGTGCCCGCATGTCGGCTTATGAACTCGCCGCCAAGATGCAGCTCACGGCTCCCGATGTGAGCGACTTATCGCGAGAGCCACAGCATGTTCACGAACTCTATGGGACGAACGATTCGAATAAGCTGAAAGCGTCGTATGCTCGGAATTGTTTGTTGAGTCGACGATTCCTCGAACAAGGCGTTCGCTATGTCAGCCTGTACTGCGCCTCGCGAGCGAGCGCCGTCGATGGACTCTTGAATTGGGATGCACATAAAACGTTGAAAGCGGACTACGAACGGCATCTTCCGATCTTTGATCAACCGACGGCGGCACTTCTTACCGATCTCAAGCAGCGTGGGATGCTGGATGATGTGCTGGTCATTTGGTGTACCGAATTCGGTCGCATGCCGACACATCAAGAAGGGACGAGTGGTCGAGATCATAATCCCGATGCGTTCACGACTTGGATGATGGGTGCTGGAGTAAAAGGCGGCGTGAGTTACGGTGAGACCGACGAGGTCGGGCGTCGAGCGGCTGTCGATGTTGCGACGGCTTACGATTTTTACGCGACGATCCTGCACCTCTTGGGGTTGGATCACGAAAAGCTAACTTACTATCACAACGGAGCTCAGCGCCGACTTACCGATGTTCACGGCCATGTCATCAAGAGCGTACTGGCATGATGCGAATCCAATCATTCTTCAGCAAGATGCTTCAGAATAAATTCATCCGGCGTGATCGGTTGGGTTTTGTATCCCGCGCCAATCAAGGCAGAAAAGTGAGCATCTTCGGTAATCACGAAATCTGCCTCGGCCGTGATCGCACAATCTGTAAATTTGTTGTCGTCTGGATCTATTGTGATGACGTGAAATTGAAACGTTGGACGAACGAGCAGCAGCAAGTCTCCCCGTGCCTCAGCCAGGTCGAGAACATGACTGAATTGCCGCCATCGCTCGCGACCGCTTTGCCGAGTAAGCATTTCTTCGTATTCTGTGATGATATCGTTGCTGATCGCCCACAAAAATTTTCGCTGAAACCATCCCAAAAAAATCGCATGCAGAGGGTGCTCGGTCTTCGCAGCCTGCACGAGCACATTAGTGTCGATACAGACAATCATTGTCCATGCGACTCCCGCAAAGCCTGTCTCGCGTTTTTTAATGCCAAATCGAGCTGTTCATACTTTCCGTTTGCCCAGTCAGCGGACATACCTGCCGAGAATTCAGCCCAGGCAAGTCGCAATTCCAATTCTGCAGCCAAGTCATGCAGTACGGCAATGCCTTCATCGGGCAACTTCTCTATCTTCTCAATGACATTACGCCGAAGAACGTCGGGTGTTGGAAGGATTCGTTTTGGATTTTGTGTTGGAAGATCTTTTGACATGTCTCTAGTTTACGTTATCGAGAATAAAATTGCCAATCGTCAGTTGGTTTCGCGATGTCGGCAATCGATCAAGTTCACTTGCTTTGGCGATATATTTGGATTGGAACAGCGCCAGCCGTTCGGTTTTCCAGCGTTTTCTTGCAATTCACCGGACGGCTCGCGCCGTTCCGCTACCAAATCATTTAGTCCATTCATGTTTCGTATGATCACGAGAGCGATTAGATTCATCTGTCTTTTGTCTTGTCTTGTTTCCGTTACCCACCTTAAGGCGGCCGAAGATGGCGTCGCGTTCTTCGAGCAAAAGATACGGCCTGTTCTGATCGAACACTGTTACGAGTGTCACAGCGCCAGTGCTCCGAAACTCAAGAGTAATCTTTATCTCGATTCGCAGATTGGTTGGGAAAAAGGTGGCGACTACGGCGAGCCATCGATCCTTCCGGGAAAGCCCGAGGAGAGTTTGCTCATTCGAAGCGTTCAACATCTGGAGCAAGGGCTCGAGATGCCGCCCGACAAGCCCAAGCTGCCTGACGCCGTGATCGCAGACCTTATAACTTGGGTGAAGATGGGCGCTCCAGATCCTCG
>JANPLJ010000498.1:0-2741 GCA_031426475.1 Pirellulaceae bacterium
TCATCGAGCTCACGGCCGAGCTTCTCTTCGATGATGTCGAGTACGGGCGTATCGTCGAATTCGTTAGGCGATTCTGGAAGGTCTTCGCCGCGATGATCTCACACAACACATTCCTGTATTGATCCAAACATCGGCGAACGACGAAGAGACCCGCGTAACGGCTTTCAATTTGGGAGCACTCGACTTTCTGACGAAGCCGATCATAGTGAGTGAGCTCGTGGCCCGCGTTCGAAATACGCTGTCGGCAAAAATATATCGCGACCGCATGACGCAATATTCGCTGCAGCTAGAGTTCGACGTCTTTACTGATAGTCTCACCGGAATCGCGAATCGCCGCGCCTTTGATTACGAACTCCGACGACGCGTTATCGACTGGAATCGCCAACGGATTCCTTTGTGTCTGCTCCTGTTAGACGTCGACCATTTCAAGAAAACCAACGATCGATATGGCCATCAGGCGGGTGACGCTGCGTTGATCGTGGTTGCCAACTTGCTAAAGCGCTCGGTACGCGAGTTAGATTTGGTGGCTCGATTTGGTGGCGAAGAGTTCGCGATGATCCTCCCCTATTCCACCACGAAAGACGGACGTGTGGTCGCTGAACGCGCTCGTGAATCGATCGCTGAGCACTTAGTTGAATCTGAACGCAATCACTTTCAATTAACTGCGAGTTTCGGAATCGCCGAAGTTATGCAAGGCGATGATTCGGAACTTTTGATTCGACGTGCAGATGCAGCGCTCTACAAAGCCAAACAAAATGGTCGCAATCGTACGTTCTACCACACAGGAACCAATTGCGAGCCAATCGTTGTCGACAACGTTTGCCCAGTCAAACAGCCTGCGCTAAACAATCAACCGAAGTCCAAGGAAGTCAAAGCAACGTCGATCGACCAAAAGCGAATCGCGATCATCGATGACGAACCGCATATTATCGCGTTGGTTCGTAAATACCTTCGAGATGCCGGTTACCAAAACTTCGTTACAATCCATGATGCCAGCGAAGCGATGGCGACGCTGCGTTCGGAACAACCTGATTTGATTCTTCTCGATATTCGAATGCCCAAAGTGAGTGGCCTGGAGATCCTGAAGCAGATTCGCGAAGACGGCTTGCTGAAATCGGTCCCGGTTCTGATCTTCACCTCGGCTACCGACATGGAAACCAAGGTTGAATCGTTGCAACTTGGGGCTAATGATTATTGCGAAAAGCCCTTGCATGTCGGCGAACTTCAAGTCCGTGTTCGAAATACGTTGATGGCGAAGGCCCACGTCGATTCGCTAAATGACTACTCGAGTTCACTGGAAAGCGAAGTCGCATTGCGAACGGCGGAGCTCGCAGAATCGCGACGCGAGGCCATTCAATGCTTGGCGCGAGCTGCGGAAATGCGAGATGACAATACTGGAAAGCACACGATTCGCGTTGGTAAATACGCAGCTATTGTCGCCAAGGAACTTGGCTTTGGCAGCGAACGGATGCTTTGGCTGGAGCATGCTGCTCAGCTCCACGACGTGGGCAAGATCGGCGTCCCAGACAGCATTCTCTTGAAACCTGGACCTCTGACGAAAGAGGAGTTTCAAACGATGCAGCGCCATTGCAGTTTTGGTAGCCGAATCATTCGAGACGACGACCCAGTAGCCAACAGTGTTCAAAAAACCGAATCAGATGGTCCCAAGACACATAAGCTTCGATCACCGCTGATGCAAATGGCCGCGATCGTCGCGGAAACGCATCACGAGCGATGGGACGGAACCGGCTATCCAAGAGGCCTCAAGGGCGACGAGATTCCACTCGAAGGTCGCATCACCGCGGTCGCCGACGTGTTCGATGCCTTGAGTACTGCTCGGCCGTATAAAAAAGCGATGCCGCTCGATCAGTGCTTCACCATTCTCTCCGAGAATCGCGGTTCGCATTTTGACCCGATGGTTTTAGACGCCTTCTTCCGATGCAAGTCCGAGATTCTGCGGACACATGCTGAGTATTCGGATATCAGCTAGCTGTTGATTTTGATCGAATCTTTTGAGTTAGGCGTTGCACAACAATAAGTTACCGAATACCGGGTGGCACGCCCTGAGTCTTCGTCTTCGAAGGGCGTGGAAGCTTCGATCACGCCCTTCGAAGACCTCAGTTTTAGGCACATCATAGTTCCCATGATGTGCCTAAAACGGGGGAAGACTCAGGGCGTGTCACCCGAAATTTTGGAAATCCGTAACCTATTGGCGACACTGCAGAAGCTGGCCGGTAGCTCTTTTGAAGCGTGCTATGCTCATCACGTAGTCGACTTGAGATTGCACGAAACTATCTTCTTGTGCCAGCAGCCGGTCTTGAGCATCCAACATGTCCTGCAACAGAAAAGTTGCAGAACGATCATCACCCGGCAAGACTTCCCACCGTCGCTGGAAAAATTGCACGTTGGATTCGGCAGCAAAAATGGCCTGCTCTTTGGCTTGCAATAGTCGCAAAGCCGTCTCGGTATTCCGAATCGCGATATCGACATCCGAATAGACTTCTTCCGTCAGTGCCCGGAACTGTTCCGTAAGCTGACGCAATTCAGCTTCGCGACGTTCTTCTTGGGCCTTTGCGGCTCGTCGTCCCAGCGGAACTTCGAAGACGAGTCCCGCCGTGTAGGATGGCCCGCCTTGTGAAAATTGATCGACCCAGCTTTGACCAACGTCGTAGTTGCCCCGCAAGCCGCTGATGTACGAGTCCAGAACGACATCGAGAACCGGCAAGAGTTCCTTCCGAGCG
>JANPLJ010000499.1:0-4483 GCA_031426475.1 Pirellulaceae bacterium
TATCGATCGAAGTAAGTATCGAAGCAGCCGAAGCTACTATATCGGAACCGATAACCTGGTCGCGGGTCGCGTTTTGGGTAAAGCGGGCGCGAAGATTCTTGAACAACGCGGCAAGAAATCTGGCGCCTATGTCCAATTCGCTGGATTCACGGATGTGGACAATGCTCGAGCTCGTATGGACGGCGTCAAAGAAGCTCTCGGGTCGGGCTTTATCGAGAAAGATCGAATGAGCGATGAGATGGATCTCTCGCGAGCTCGCGACAACGTTCGGAATGCTATCAGCAATCATCGAAAGGATCTCGTCGCGTTGGTCGGGATCTGGGCTTATAACGCCCCAGCGATCGCTCAAATCGTCGACCAAAACAAGCTACGGGATAATATCGCGGTCGTCACATTCGATGCGCAAGCAGAGGCGTTGGCCGATATGAGCAAAGGTCGTATCGATGCAATGGTCGTCCAAAATCCGTTCAGTATGGGTTTCTTGACCGTCAAATTGCTTTCTGCAATCGTTCGCAAAGACGATTCGGTTGCGAAAGAGATGTTTCCCAACATTGATAAACCTGATGGAGATATCCATACGACTGGCCTAAGGCTCGTTGTCCCCGATCAAGGCTCGCCGATCACGGCCGACCAGTTTGACGCTAAAGTGGTGGAGTTCATGAAGCTGACTGATTTCAAAGCTTGGTTAGAGAAATTCGGCCTTAAGAGTTCATAATCCTTATCGCAATGCAACAATCCTTATCGCAATGCAACATCTATCTTCGTGGTTGAATTCCCGAGCGAACGAAATCGCATTGGTTGTCGCGATCGTTGTCGTTATCGCCGTCACGATATTCGCCGATTCAAGCCAAAGCTATTATCAAGATCCTGTAACCAGCGCTGAAGATATCCTGCGAAATGCGGCGATGCTGACGATCTTCGCATTGGGAGCTTCGGTTGTCATCATCGCTGGCGGAATCGATTTGTCCGCCGGGTCGATGATCGCTTTCAGTGGGACCACGATCGCCTGTACCATGCTTTGGATTCAAAGCTTTGGGACGGTCGAAGCGCCCGTTGCCGAATGGAAAGTCGTCTCGGGTGGAATCGCGGCGGGGCTGTTCGCAGGCTTTCTGGTCGGGACATTGCATGCATGGCTCATCACTTCGGTAGGACTACCACCCTTTGTGGCGACGCTTGCAACCCTGGTTGGATTGCGATCCTTAGCCCGCGTGATGGGCGAAACGGTAACACAACTTTTGCTGTCGGGGAAAAAGTCCCAGATCCCAATCGAGCAACCCTTCTTTACCGACTATCTGCGACAGCGTGTCGATCTTTGGATCTATACCGCGATCGGACTTGCTATTTTTACGGTGATTCTGCTGGGATATACGATTCTCGGACGCCATCTTTATGCACTCGGCGGAAATGAACAAGCAGCCCGATTGAGCGGTTTAAGAACCGATCGCTTGAAATGGTTTGCTTACGTATTCGGAGCGATGACGGCAAGCCTGGCATCGATCTTCTACCTCGCGAACGAAGGTGTCTCAGCTCCAGTTACCCAAGCTCGCGGTCACGAACTCAATGCCATCGCCGCAGCGGTTGTCGGCGGGTGCTCGCTTAAAGGAGGCGTGGGAACCGTTGCGGGAACGCTGCTGGGGGCACTCTTCCTGCGCGTCGTCATCGATGCAGTCGCCAAGATCATTAAATCGGGTGCCGACGTATGGGAGGGCTTAATCGTCGGTGTCGTCGTCGTCCTAGCCGTTACGTTTAGTCAACTCCGGATGACGCGAAGTTCCGGAAGAACTCTCTTCGGAGGTGCACTGGGCGCGTGCGCGATTGCGATCCTGTCGATCGGAGCTGGAACAGTGATCGGTATCAACCTGGGGATCCGTCCTGGCGTTATCGTGGGCGTCGTGATGTCTTTGGTCTTATGCCTGTTCCGCTGGATCGAGAACCGTCGTCGCTTGGCAATTTAATCGAACTGGAAGCCTCTGCCGCCAAGAAATCAATTCTGGTTTTATGTTTATGCCAAACCATCCGATCATCGAATTGAAAGCAATTGGCAAAAGCTTTCCGGGCGTTCGCGCGTTGGAGGACATCTCGTTTTCGGTTCAGCCGGGTGAACTGCATGCGATTTGTGGCGAAAATGGTGCGGGCAAAAGCACATTGATGAAAATTCTATCGGGGGTGATTACCGAGTTCGACGGGACGCTCTGTATCGATGGGATGAACGTCTGCTTCGGAGGTACGGCAGATGCTGAGAAGTCCGGTATCAGTATTATCCACCAGGAGTTGAATCTGGTCGAACAACTTTCCGTAGCCGCCAATATCTTCCTCGGTCGCGAACTCAAGATTTTTTCCCACGTACGCGACGACCGGGCGATGAATCGTTCCGCCGCGTCACTTTTGCAGAGTCTCGAATGCGACATCGCACCACAAACGTTGGCTGGATCGCTTCGGATCGGCGACCAGCAGCTTGTCGAAATTGCGAAGGCGTTGAGTCTCCGAAGTCGAATACTGATCATGGACGAACCCACCAGCGCGCTGACAGAATCGGAAGTCGCTCGACTCTATCGAGTGATTGCAAGGTTGATCAGCGCCGGAACAACGATCCTCTATATCTCGCATAAAATGGACGAGGTTTTTAGCCTTGCCGATCGAATTACCGTTCTCCGCGATGGCCGATTCATTGCGACCCGAAACAAGGATGAGACCGACGCCAACGAAATTACACGCTTGATGGTCGGCCGAGAACTTTCATCCTACGCAGCGACTCCTCGCAGCCTGAGCAAGGAATGCGTTTTGGAAGTCCACGGTTTGTCACTGGGATGGCCGGGGCATGCTCGCGGTTACCGGCTCAAGGACATCTCGTTCAATCTGCATCGAGGCGAGATACTGGGGATCGCCGGTCTGATGGGGGCTGGAAGGACTGAATTACTCGAGTGCATTTTCGGCGCTGCATTGCAAGTACCCGTTGGCAAGATCTACTTGGAAGGACAACCGATTGTGGCCCGAAGTCCCTCCGAGGCTTGTCGAGCGGGGATCGCACTTGTAACCGAAGACAGAAAGCGATTGGGATTGTTTCCAGAGATGAGCGTTGGCAAAAACATCTCGATGTGCAGCTTGAAGCAAATGCTAACGGGGTTTCTCTTAAGCCGACGCAAAGAAGGCGATGCATCGCAAGCAATCGTAAAGAGATTACAGGTGAAGACAGCCGGGCTGGCGAGCGGAATTACGTCGCTCAGCGGAGGTAACCAACAAAAATGCATTCTTGGACGATGGCTACTGACACGTCCGAAAGTGCTCCTTCTCGACGATCCTACCCGTGGCATCGACGTCGGAGCGAAAGCAGAATTATACGCATTGATCCAAAAACTATGCCAGGAAGGGCTGTCGGTGATCGTTACGAGCAGTGAAATGCCCGAGCTGCTCGCGCTGTGCGATCGAATCATGGTTCTCAACGAAGGACGTCAAACAGCCATCTTTGATCGCGCCGAGGCGACGCAACCGCTGATCATGGAAGCGGCTTCGCGGAGTTAACGTTAGTAGGTGAAGCAATCGTGCTTCACTCAACTCCATTCCCGAGTAGCCGAATTCGTTAGAATTCGGACGCTGTTCGAAACGCAAATGCAACTGCGATTCCTCCGAGGTCTGACGACTTCGGCTACGAGGTCGTTTGGGTAGCCTATGCCAAGCGGGTAGATTTCAGTCTGCCGTTCTAGCCAATTGCAGCCACGCTGCAAGCAAAGTCAAGACGAGCCGCAACTTTGCCATCCAGCATCACTTTCCCAGTCATGAAATAGGCGGACGAAACGACTTCGTTGAGAGTCACGTCGATGAGAATGGTATCGCCCGGTCGAACCATTCGTTTGAACTTTACACCGTCCAATCGGGTCGCGACTGGAACAACGTTCTCTTGAGGGGTAAACCGACTCAGCAAGATCGCACCGCTTTGAAGGCAGCACTCGCATAGAATAACGCCTGGCACCAGCGCGAAGCCGGGAAAATGCCCCTGAACAAAGAATTCAGATTCCGAGAAGGTTTTGCGGCAAACAATGTGCTTCTCGGATTGTTCGACGATTTCGTCAACCAATAGCATCGGTGGTCGATGCGGAATCGCGGCTTGGATCGCATTGAAACTGGACGAATCACCGGTACTCATCTTTAGATAGGTATCCACACAATCAGGGTAGGAATCGAAGGGGTTTTCACAAACGAAGCATATCCCCAAGTGAGCAAACCTTCGAGCTCAACCGCTACGGAATCCAATTTTTGCACCCGAGCCAAACAACAATCTCAAAAAATGCGGCAAATACGGAGTTTTTTATCAATCACATGGTTCGTAACGATCGTTTCGCGTATGCCAGCGCGTTTTGGGTCGATCGTATCAATTACAGCTAAGGTTACACGGGCGAAAGTAAATTTCGCAGTACTTTTGATAGCTCCCGAGGGTGCTACTCCAGGACCTTACTGTCCGGTTTGTGCGTTCGAAACGCTCACAACC
>JANPLJ010000500.1:0-2183 GCA_031426475.1 Pirellulaceae bacterium
TCCTTGGGATTGCATGGCTCGCCCATTTCATCGAGAACCGATGGACGAGCGTTGAAGCACCGCTTCGATATCTTTGGTTTTGGACAGCAGTGTTTTTACTGCTCTGGCAACAGCTGACTGATTTGGTCGGTATAATCTCATGATGCGCCCTCATGAATTTGAGGGCAGCCGAATTCGTCAGAATTTGGGCGCAGCGCTAGATGCGAAGAAATGCAACGAAGCGAGGACTTCATCCAAAGTCTGACTACTTCGGCTACAAGCGGGCGCTTCGGCCAAAGACTGACGAATTCGGCTACGTATCTGACGAAACGCTTGGTATTCCTACGATTGAACAATAACTGCAATGCCCCAGTATGCTGACTGCGCGTCGTTTTTGACCGCCCCCATTTTGCTTCACGAACCGATCGCTTCGGATACTTGGCGGATACGCATCGAGTGTCCATCGATCGCACGCGCAATGGTGCCTGGGCAGTTTGTAATGTTGCGTTTGGACGCTCTCAATGACCCTTTGATCGGGCGGGCGTTGGCGATGTACGACTGTGTGAAGGATGCTGATGGTCGTCCCATTGCTATCGATTTGGTCTACTTGGTAAAAGGGAAATTCACTCAAGCGTTATCGCGTTGTGGAACGACTGCCAAAGTTGGTATATGGGGGCCGTTGGGAAACGGTTTTTGTACGGATCCAATCGATCATCTGATCATGGTGGCGGGAGGAGTCGGCCAGACTCCGATGCTAACGCTGGGTTGCGAGGCGTTGGGAAGTCAATGCTTTGGCGATCCGGCACGGCCTGCAGGGTATGCGAAACTCGTGACGCTTTGCTATGGTGCGAGATCGGCGGATCGATTGGCGGGTGTCGAGGATTTCCGGGCGGCCGGGCTGGATGTTCGGTTGGCGACCGACGATGGTTCGCTGGGCGGAAAACCGTTGCTGGTAACGGATTTGTTGAATCAAGTGCTCCAAGAAAGATCGCTGGAACAGCGAGTGCGAATCGCGTGCTGCGGACCGGAACCGATGATGGAAGCGGTCGCGAAAATTGCTTTGCAACAGAATATTCGGTGCGAAGTATCGTTGGAAACGCCAATGGCTTGTGGTATTGGGATATGCTTTACGTGTGTGGCGAAAGTGCTTCAATCGAACGGGGAATGGGATTACCAGCGAACGTGCGTTGAAGGCCCGGTACTCGATGCTGCGCATGTGGTCTGGTAACGCGTTCATGATGGGATGAATGCATTTTTCCTTTTTGAATTAAGAAATTCTTTGGCGGGCCAATCGTGGTCGCCTTGAAAGCATTAGGGAATTGATTGGCATCTTCGTCCGCTATCGTTGCAGCCTCTGCTATTCGACAATCCGATTCCGTATTGACCGCGGTCATACAAGCTTTCGAAGCAGCTGCTGCGGGATTGCGTCAGCCGATTTCATTGATCGTCGTATTCTATAGCTCCCCGCGAGCTTCCGAAGTATCCGAACGCATCGCGTCAACGCTTGCTGAGTATGCTCCGGATGCAGTGGTAGTCGGTTGTTCGGCCGAAAGCGTTATCGGTATGAAAACTGAACTCGAAAGCGAAACCGCAGCGAGTGTGTTTTTGGTTGCGGGGCTTGAGCAACCCCCACGAACCTTCCGCGTCGAATACCAACCGACTGCGGATGGTCCTTCGATATTTGGACTCCCCGACGAATTGCTGGATGGCCCGACGGCGGGAAGCGGACTGATTTTGATGGCAGATCCTTTTTCCTTTCCGATGGATTTGCTGATGCAGCGAGTTGCCGAGGAAGCGCCCGGACTTCCGATTCTTGGCGGGTATTCAAGCGGTGCGAGCGGGCCTGGCGAATGTGGATTCATCTTGAATCGCGATTCGAGCTGTCGCGGTGCCGTCGGTATCTTGTTGCCGCCAGAGCTACATTTGGAACCCATGGTTAGCCAAGGTTGCCGCCCGATCGGTGAACCGATGGTCGTTACAAAGGTCGAAGACGAAATCTTGTTGACTCTGTCAGGGTATCCAGCTCTTCAACAGCTTCGCAAACTCTATGAATCGTCGCCGACACGAGATCAGCAGTTGATGCTCAAGTCGCTGCTGATCGGACGGGCTGTTCACGAGTATCACGATCGCCTCGATCATGGTGACTTTTTAGTGCGTCAATGTGTAGGCGTCGATGATACCCGTGAAGGAGTCGTTCTTTCCGA
>JANPLJ010000501.1:0-2874 GCA_031426475.1 Pirellulaceae bacterium
AACGCAAGACCCCGAGCTCAAAGCGAAATTCGCGGGCAAGCCAGAACACGTCGTGAACTACCTGTTCATGGTTGCCGAAGACGCTCGCGAAATCATGGCCAAGCTTGGCTTTACGACCATCGACGAAATGGTTGGCCATACCGAGTGCCTCGGTGTCGATGCCGCGATCCATCATTGGAAGGCCGATGGTCTCGACCTCACTCCGATCCTCCGACCGGCCACCAAGCCGCACCCGGGAGTCGGTGTCACATGCTTGATGGGTCAAGACCATGGTCTTGAAAAGACGCTCGATGTCACCGAGATTGTTCCTCGATGCCGCGAGACGATTGACTCCAAGAAACCGATTCAGTTCTCGCTTCCCATCATCAATACGAACCGAACTGTCGGCACGATTCTCAGTCATGAGATCGCCAAGAAACATGGCCAAAAAGGCTTACCGACCGACACGATCCATATCAACTTCCAAGGTTCTGCTGGTCAAAGCTTTGGTGCGTTCCTGGCGCATGGCGTGACACTAGAGCTGGAAGGCGATTCCAACGACTACGTTGGCAAGGGCCTTTCTGGTGGTCGAATCATTGTCTACCCTTCGAAAGAGGCGATCTTCAACGCAGAAGAAAACATCCTCGTCGGCAATGTTTGTTTGTACGGTGCAACGATGGGCGAAGCGTTCCTTCGCGGCCGCGCCGCCGAGCGATTCGCCGTTCGCAATAGCGGTGCTTACGCAGTCATCGAAGGTGTCGGCGATCACGGATGCGAATACATGACCGGTGGACGAGTCGTCATCCTCGGTCCGACTGGCCGTAACTTCGCCGCAGGAATGAGCGGCGGAATCGCGTATGTCCTCGACGAACATGGCAAGTTCCCAATTCGATGCAACTTAGGACTCGTGGAACTCGAGAAAGTCGAAACCGAAGACGACATCAGCGAACTCAAAGGCTTGGTGGAACGACATCGTCAGTTCACACAGTCTGCCGTCGCCAAACGAGTCCTCGACAACTGGGAGAGTATCCTTCCGAAGTTCGTCAAGGTCATGCCAACGGATTACAAACGCGTTCTCGAAGAGATGAAGACGCAAGCATCCAAGCCACAGGCTAAGATGGCGACAGCGTAGAGGAGTGTTCAGTATTCAGTGTTCAGTTTTCAGTATTCAGAGTTCAGTCCCGGAACTGAAAACTGAAAACTGAAAACTGAAAACTGAAACCTCCTGCCAACAACAATACATCCAAACAGTTAGAAATAGTGAGTATCACGAATGGGTAAGCCCACAGGATTTAAAGAGTTCGATCGCAAGAAGGTAGCTTGGCGGCTTCCGGTCATTCGGGTCAAGGACTTCAACGAAATCTATACCGATCCGATCGAAGGCGATTTGCGAACACAGGGTGCGCGGTGTATGGATTGCGGTGTGCCTTTTTGCCAATCGGCCAGCGGCTGCCCCATCGACAACTTGATTCCTGAGTGGAACGATTTGGTCTACAACGGCCGATGGCGCGACGCGTTGGAACGATTGCACAAGACCAACAACTTCCCCGAGTTCACGGGGCGCGTCTGTCCTGCGCCATGCGAAGGCGCTTGTGTACTTGGCATCACCAGCCCGCCAGTGACGATTAAGAATATCGAATGTGCGATTATCGATAAGGGATTCAACGAAGGCTGGGTGGTTGCAAATCCTCCGCAACAGCGAAGCGGCAAGAGCGTCGCGATCATCGGTTCGGGACCGGCTGGTTTGGCCGCCGCGGATCAACTAAACAAAGCCGGTCATATGGTTACGGTCTACGAACGCGCTGATCGTATCGGCGGCCTGCTTACCTATGGCATCCCGAATATGAAACTCGACAAAGGCGTCGTCCAGCGTCGTTTGGATTTAATGGCCGCAGAAGGGGTCAAATTCGTAACCGGAGCAAACGTCGGTGTAAACGTCGATCCTAAGCAGCTGATGGCCGAGAACAACGCCGTCCTGCTTGCGACCGGTGCGACGAAGCCTCGCGACCTACCGATCCCAGGACGGAATCTGAAGGGAATCCATTTCGCGATGGAATTTTTGACGAAAAATACCGCGAGCCTCCTCGATAGCCAACTGAAAAATGGCCAGCACATTTCTGCGAAAGGCAAGAAAGTCGTCGTCATCGGTGGTGGCGATACCGGCTGCGATTGTATTGGAACCAGCCTTCGTCACGAGTGCAGTCAACTGGTGAATTTTGAAGTGATGGATCAAGCCCCCGATGAAAGAGCTTCGGATAATCCTTGGCCGCAATGGCCCAAGATTTTCCGCAGCGACTATGGTCACGAAGAAGCTGCCGAAAAGTTTGGCATCGATCCTCGCGAATACTCGATCCTCAGCAAGGAATTCATCGACGACGGTGCTGGTAATGTCAGAGGCATTCGAACCGTCCGAGTCCAATGGACGAAAGAGGACGGTCGTATCGCGATGAAAGAGATCGAAGGCTCCGAACAGATCATCGAAGCTGATTTGGTGTTGTTGGCGATGGGCTTCCTCGGCCCTGAAAGCTACGTCAGTGAACTCATGCAAGTTGAACTCGATCCGCGAAGCAACTACAAAGCCGAGCATGGCAAGTTCACGACCAATGTCCCGGGACTTTTCGCCGCTGGCGACTGCCGTCGTGGCCAGTCGTTGGTGGTCTGGGCCATCAACGAAGGTCGAGGTGCCGCGCGCTCGATCGACATGTACTTGACCGGCGACAGCAGCTTGCCTGCCCCGGGTGTAACGTTAGGATCGGCCCTGGTCTCGAGCGTGTAAGTTCGCGATTGATCGAATTCTCAGCAGCGGCAATGGTCAAAGGGCGGCGTGCTTCCGTACCGATTTCGGCATGCCAGTCCAACAGATATTGGAAACGGTCGCTGGTCGCTGGACGCTGG
>JANPLJ010000502.1:0-2396 GCA_031426475.1 Pirellulaceae bacterium
ATCGTTGTGAAGCAATAGTCTGCACCGACACGATCCCGAGGACGAAGATTCACTGAATCAACGTTTTCTCGTTTGCATGTAAGGCAGAATATTGTGGGAATCTCCGTCATCACCATCGATTATCTACTCGCTTTGGCCCAACGCTGCGAAAAATTTGTCAAGCGAAACAAATCGGTCTGACTTATCTCCCACAGTTTCAGACTTCGCGGCTGAAGGCAAATCGGTTTTCTCACCGGCTAACTGCGCTTTCACCACTGGAGCAGGTACAACGAGCTCAATGATAGATTCCAATTCAGGCGACAGTCCGGTTTCTTTCCTACTCTCAACGGCCGCAATACGTAGTGGGCTCTGGACAGCAGGTGCCATTCCAACCACCTCTGCGTTGAAACTACGGAAAGAGGGAGCACCCGTAATGACAAGCACAAATCCGGCCGGTTGCTGGTTCAATCGGACGATCGAAGTGTCGAGCGAATTCACATTGCCAGACTTGTTCATGTCATAGATGTTTGTAACAAGTACCGAATTAGGAACTGTCGATTGATTGGTCCGCACTAAACTCGTGTCAATAGAATTGACAGTATATCTATTGCTGGTACTCGAACCGTTGAGATCCCCAACGATATTGCCAAAATAGAAGACATTGTTGGCCAGCAGACCCGTATTGGCGTTCGCAAGCACCGTAATCTTGACCCACGTGTCCTTCAACGAATTGTTGTTGAACGTGATCTTTGCTCGTGTGCTTCCACCGTCACCTCCCCCAACGTACTGAGTGACCGTCGGGACGATCGTGGTCGACAGTTCGGTCGCCGTAAACGGCACAAATCCTGCTTGAGCAAACGTTTCTCCCTTGGCGAACGTGAAGTCTGCCGCCGTTAGCGTTCCAGTAGGATTAGCGATATCGACGAGAATCCCATTGAGTCCAAAGGACGTGTTGGTGTAGTTCGCGAAGGAACTATTGCCACCCGGGAGCAACGCAGACTTGGTAGTGTCAATGGCAGTCGCTGGTGGATTACCACCGGTTGCCGCGAAGTTGGTACTCGCACCGAATCCGGTCGCTCCGCCGACTCCACCGTTGTAGAAAATCTTCTGACCAGTCACACTCGCCGGTGCCTGGATATTCACCGATCCAGGCACATAGGTGTAGCTGAATGGCGGATCATTGGCGTCACCAGAGGATGCAAGCGGAGTAACTCCGACCGCTGCACTGCCCAGTACACCGAACGCAATATTGGCGAATTGGCCGGTAGCCGTCGTCGAATTACCAGTCCGGAACAACGACGCCGTTATCGTTCCCATAGCATTGTCGACGAAGGCATTAATTGTCCATCCACCTTCGGTCGCATACGCCCCTGCAATAGTAACCCCACCCGCATTAAAGCCGTCCGTCAGAGATAGCTTCGACGAGTCGTATCCAACGGTAAAGTTGAAACCGGTGAAACCCAACGCCAATTCGACCGGCGTCATGTTGATTCGAACGGGAACATTGGCGGTCCCACCTTGCAGTCCAAGAACTAGATCATCGACGTCAATCGCTGGATCCAACCCTGGTGCAGGTGACACGACGCCAACCGGAAGATTTGGAATCTCAGGTCGCAACGAGGGGAGAAGACTCTTCATCGAGATCCAAGTCGAATCGAGACCTACGATCGCTCCACTTTGCGTGACGTTGGAGATGAGCGTCGGATCGGTAAGCGGGAACTCGCCGAATCCCGTAAACATACTTACCCGGACTTCCGCTGTCCAACCTGCATCTTGTCCAGTGTAACTACCGCTGGCATTCGTATCGCCGATGAAGATAGCCTTGTGAATCGCTCGGTCAGCGATCGTTGAGACTGGACCACCGCTGTTGAATGACTGGAAGTTCTCGATCTTGACGACTTCGGAAGCACCATAGGTCGCCCCAGGCATGACCGTGCCGTTCACACGTGCGAACTCGCGAACACCGCTGCCAAGGCCAGCAGGATTCGTCCCGAAACCGGTAATTCGAATTCGACCAGAAGCAATCAGATTGACAGCCAGGCCTCCCCAACCAGCCGATGCCGCATCCGAGCCGATAACAACATCTGCAACCGTAATGTTGAGCAAGTTCGGATCGAAAACAAAATCCATGTCGATCGCCGTAATACCTGTTCCGTTGCTAATCGTAATCGGTATCCCCGCGACTAGCGAACTTCCAACTAGCGTCGATAACTGCTGGCCATTTGAACCTGATGCTCCACGAGTGAAATCTGGTATCGATAGGACGCGCGCCGTCGAGTACGGAGTAATCGTAAACGTGCTTACGTGGTTGCCACCAGCAAATGTATCGGCGTCACCATCCAAGGCATTTCCCAACGAATCTTTAAAGCCGGTTGAGCCGCTTACCAATGTCACCGTATATGTGTCTGCCGGAAGCG
>JANPLJ010000503.1:0-1824 GCA_031426475.1 Pirellulaceae bacterium
CTCGAATCGATTGGCGGCGAAAATATCCTCGAACATGAACGGAAGCTGGTCCGTTTCGTTCATGATAGGCTTTCCGGAGTTAGCCGAGTGAAGATATACGGCCCTGCCGTTGCATCCAAGAGCGGTATCGTCACGTTCACGATTGACGGACTCCATCCTGATGAGGTTGGTCGCCGATTGGACGCCCATGGAATCGCGATCCGCGTTGGTCATCATTGCGCGATGCCGTTGCATCAGCGCCTTGGGATATCGACGAGCTGTCGAGCGTCGTTTTACCTGTATAACACGATCGAAGATGCATCTCGCTTTTGCGAAGCGATCGAGCGATTGAGTACGATAGGCTAGTGCTTCATCCAACTTTAAGTTTTGGGTTTCAATTTGTAGCCGATGTCGTAAGACTTCGGAGGAAGCGCAGCAGACATCGCCTTTCGAGCTGCGTCCGAATTCCGACGAATTCGGCTACCTACCCTAAAATCTAGGTTGGATGAGGCACTCGCGCTTTGTCCCCCAGGGCAAACTGTCCCCCATGGCAAACTTTAACGATTGCGTAGTAATTGCTGCTCATCTAGCCCTGGGAGCATTCGTGCGGTAACGGTTGTACCGCTTGTAAGCGTTGGTCGGCTGACCGAGTTCGAATTGCGGTCGGGACGATGGACAATGACTAACATCTTTTGCCGACCAGTTCCGATAGATTGGAGTAACGAAGAGCTAACGACGGATCGTTGCTCTCGTAACCGGCGAGCGATACAAAAGATTGCTCGCTACCGTCGATTGGGACGCATGGAAGCAACCGCGATGAAAAAAATCCTTTTAGTTGTTCTTACTTTGGGAAGTCTGTCGTGTGGATGTGCCACGCTCGAAGACTTCGGCTATCGCTCGACGAATCGAAGTCGTGCGGCATCCGCATGGCGTGAAGCTCGCGAGAGACTTCCAGCCGGGACGTCCGCGTCCCGCGATTATGCCGACGGCTTCAAAGACGGCTACTTTGCCGTCTCCACCGGTGGATCAAGCTGTCCTCCGATTGTGCCTCCGCCAAAGTATTTTGCTGCCAGCTATCAATCGACGCAAGGGCAATGCCAAGTCAACCAATGGTATCAAGGATACCAAGCGGGTGCCATTGCAGCCGATCGAGATGGGCGAAGCTTATGGACGACGGTTCCGACTCAAGACGGACCCGGCTTACATTGCCCAACGCAAGAATTAACGACCGACACGTATTGGAGCAGCGTGATCGCGAATCCAACGGTAACGGTTACACCTTAATTTTTCATTCTCTGGTGTGAGTCTCAATTTCATAGTTCTGCTTGGCACTCAGGGAAGGATGCAAAGCAATGCGACACTTATGTAAAAAATCACTATCCAAAGGTTGGATATTAACTGTCACTGCACTCGGACTCTTATTTGAGACCGGTTGTATCACATACTCGCACCATGCGATTCCGGCAGATCGATTGCCACCGGAGCTTCGGCTTTGTGAAAAGGGATGTCGAATTCCAGTGAATTTGGCGTTGCTCTCACAGAACCCTCCAAGATCGTACATCATCGGCCCTGGCGACGTTTTAAGCGTCTACATCAAAGGCCTATTGCCACCAAACATCGACGACATGACGCCGATCCTCCAGAACAACGTCGCGTTGCAGAACGAGTACTATCCGCCAACCGGTGTCGTGATTGGACCAACCGCAGGTGTTCCACTGGAAGTCAACGATGACGGAACGATTCCGATCCCTGTGATCGGCGCAGTCAAGGTGGAGGGGCTGACGATTCAGCAAGCGGCCGACAAACTGATCAAAGAAGTCGTTGACAAAAAGGTCGTACTGAAAG
>JANPLJ010000504.1:0-7835 GCA_031426475.1 Pirellulaceae bacterium
GTTTCGCTGAGTTTTCTCGAGCTTCACCGGACGGCTCGCGCCGTTCCGCTACCAAAGTCAGTGGCATTGGGCTCGCGCCCTTCCGCTAAATCGGTAGCTAAATGTAGTGCAAGGCCTAGCTGCCGCGATAAGTGCTGTATCCGAACGGCGAAAGCAATAGCGGAACGTGATAGTGCTTCTGCGCATCCTTGACTTCGAAACAGATTTTGACATCAGGGAAAAAATAGTCACGGCATCCGATGGACTCAAAGTAGCCAGCGGTATCAAAGCAAATTTGATACGTTCCCACCGCGAGGCCAATCCCGTGCATCCAATCGGCGATCCTGCCGTCCTTGTCCGTCGTCCCATGCGTTAACTTCTGGAACGCGCCGTCTTGGAGCCGCTGAAGCTGTACGGATAGGTTGGCTGCGGGTCGCCCGATCGATATATCGAGGACGTGTGTGGTGATCGAGTTCATAGATTCGTTCTTTCGATTTTATCGATACGGAGATGCGTTATTTTGCGTTGCTCTGCAGCGGCGTTGTCGAGTTCGACTGCTCGCTCCAACGACAAACGCATTTGCAGAGCGGATAGTAGCTGAGAAGCAGATTTCCCCGAAGCGCATACGATAAAAATGAAACCGAACTTCGCAAGATAGTCGGCATTTCCCTTTGCAAGTTCCGTCAGAATGAGATCATTCGCAGTAGCGATCCCAGACTGCTCTGCGGCAGACCAGTCTTTGTTTCCAGAGAATTTCATCCGAAGCGATGTCACGTCGCCGATCTGGGGATGGCTATCGAAGGCTTGCTTCCAATCACGTTCTTCGAGTCGATCCATGGCGTCGTCGGCAAGTCGATGAATTTCCGCAACACTCGAAAACGGGCGGTATTGGATCATGGATTGGCACCAGGTGTCCGAACCACAGCAACCGCGGAACTTCTCGATCGCATCATCCTTAGGCAATCGATTAAGCCATTCTAAGTCTGCATCATTCATTTTGCATCTTCTGTTAAAACAACCGTGCTCGCGTCCGGCTTTTGAGAAATCGATCGTAGCCGAAGTTGTCAGACTTCGGAAGAATCGCATCCGTCGCTGCACTCAACTTTCTGCCCCATTACGTCCGAAGCCTAACGATTTCGGCTACCGCTCGGATACGGAACGTCATGTTTCGATTAGGGTAACAAGTGTCGCAATAGGCAAGTCTCCTAAAACGGATAACGGTGAACAAAGCCACTTGCGGACGCCGTTTGCGGGAGTTAAACTCGCATTCAGCAGTCAGGCATTGAGTTGGTTTGGTCATCGATCCATCGAGTTTATCGCCATGAACGCTGTCTCTGCATTCAGCCGCTCACTCGCGATCGTTTTTGTCGATCCTTCTTACTCACGCGAGTCTGTGACCCCGTCGACGAAGTTTTCAATCGCAGAAGTCATTTACCAATCCAGGTGATGCTTATGGTCGAAAGGTTCGAGATTTCCAAGGGACTTACGATACCCATCGAAGGTGACGCGGAGAAACGTGTCGAATTGAAGTCAGTTCGTCAAGTCGCGTTGGTGGCGAGCGATTATCTTAGTTTGCGTCCGACGATACTTGTATCGGAAGGCGACGACGTCAAACTTGGCCAGCCCGTCATGGTCGACAAACAAACCGAAGGGCTCGTTTTTGTATCTCCGGCTGGCGGCAAAGTTCTCGCCATCCATCGCGGCGCAAAACGCCGATTTCTATCGATGGTGATTGAAGTCGCCGATCGCGAAACTGCGGTGGAACATCCAACTTACAATTCGGCTCAGATCTCGCGTTTAACTCGCCAGGAAGTCATGGATCGCGTCGTTTCGACGGGGCTTTGGACTTCGTTGAGAACGCGGCCTTTTAGCAAGGTTCCGTTGCCGTCGTCCGTGCCCCATTCGATCTTTGTCAACGCGATGGATACCAATCCGTTGGCGGTCGATCCAGGCTTGGTAATTCGGGATGCCAAGGAAGACTTCGCAGCTGGCTTGGAAGCGATAACCAAGCTGACCGACAGGGATGTTTTCTTGTGTCGCGCTCCGGGGATAGAAACGCCCGGCGAAGCGATCCCCCATGTGCGAGTCGCCGAGTTTCGAGGGCCGCATCCCTCTGGTTTAGTCGGTACCCACATGCACTTTTTGATGCCTGTGTCACCCAAACGCGTCAACTGGCATCTCAACTATCAGGACGTGATTGCGATCGGTCGCGCCTTTCTCCGAGGCAAGCTCGATCCGGTTCGCATCATTTCTTTAGCCGGTTCTTCCGTCGCGAAACCGCGGCTGATCATGACACGCCTCGGCGCTTCGCTTGGCGAGTTGACCCAAGGTGAGCTTATCGGTTCGAACCAACGCGTTATCTCAGGGTCCGTCCTTTGTGGTCGACAAGTCGAAGAGCACACGGGCTTTCTCGGGCGATATCACCTTCAAGTTTCTTGTATCCCCGAAGGCAATCAACGCGAATGGTTGGGTTGGCAAAAGCCAGGCTTCAATAAGTTTTCGATTACGCGCGCTTTCGCAGGGGCATGGTCGAATCGCAAGAAGTTTGCGATGACGACAAGCACCGAAGGGAGTTTTCGAGCGATGGTTCCGATCGGAACGTACGAAAAAGTAGTGCCGCTGGATGTCTTACCGACACTCCTCCTGCGAGCGTTGATTACGCGGGATACCGTCACCGCTCAGGAGCTCGGCTGTTTGGAACTGGATGAAGAGGATCTTGCACTTTGTAGTTTTGTTTGTCCAGGTAAGTATGAGTATGGCGGTATTCTCCGGGACAATCTTGACTTGATCGAGAAAGAGGGATAGTCGGTTTATGAAATTCCTTCGTAATTTGCTCGACCGAGCGCATCCATTGTTTGCTAAAGGGGGCAAACTTGAAAAGCTATATCCCCTGTACGAAGCCGGTGACACGTTTTTATTTACGCCCGGCAATGTGACCAAAGGATTGACGCATGTTCGCGATTCACTCGATCTAAAACGCATGATGAGTATGGTCGTTGTAGCGCTCATTCCATGCACGCTGTTTGGCATGTGGAACGTCGGCTACCAAGCCAACGTCGCGATGCAGTCCTTGATCGAAGCGAACTTAGAACCGGTATTGGATTGGCATCATGCGATTCAAAGAGCCATGGGACTGGGACACAATCCCAGTAGCTTGCTAGACTGTTTCGTGCTTGGAGCTATCTATTTCTTGCCGATCTACATCGTGTGCATGACGGTGGGCGGCATTTGCGAAGTCATCTTCAGCATCGTTCGAAAGCACGAAGTCAATGAAGGATTTCTTGTTACGGGCTTGCTTTTTCCGCTGACGCTTCCTCCCGATATTCCGTTGTGGCAGGTTGGTATCGGCATCGCGTTCGGCGTCGTATTCGGCAAGGAAGTCTTTGGAGGGACAGGCCGCAATTTCCTCAATCCAGCGCTTACCGCACGTTGCTTTTTGTATTTCGCATATGCGGCGCAGATGTCGGGAGATAAAGTTTGGATCGCGTCGAGGTTCAATGCAAGTGACGGCAAGATCGATGGCTATTCAGGCGCAACGGCACTTGGGCAACTGGCGTCAACCGATCTCTCGAAATATCCGAACGCGATCGATTCGTTGTCGCATGTGATGACAACCGGTGGGGAACGAAGCCAAACGTGGATGAGTTCGTTTCTAGGGACCATTCCTGGATCTATCGGCGAGACCAGCACGTTGGCATGTTTGTTCGGTGCGGTGGTGTTGATTGCAACAGGCATTGGCTCGTGGCGAATCATGTCCGGAGTGTGTCTGGGCGCGTTGGCACTTTCGACTCTCTTTTACTGCGTTGGAAGCGAATCCAACGCCATGTTTTTGGTACCACCTTGGTGGCACTTTGTGCTCGGCGGCTTCGCCTTCGGGACGGTCTTTATGGCTACCGACCCAGTGAGCGCTTCGATGACTCGAACCGGAATGTGGTTTTATGGTGCGCTCATTGGTGCGATGACGATCCTGATACGAGTCATCAATCCGGCTTTTCCAGAAGGCATTATGCTGGCCATTCTGTTCGGAAACGTGTTCGCTCCATTTATCGACTACTGTGTAATCCAGGCCAACATACGGCGGAGGGCTGCTCGCTATGCTCGCTGAACGACGCGACTCCATCACCAACACTTTCATTGTCACGCTAGTCCTGTGCATTGTTTGCTCGCTGCTGGTCAGCACCGCAGCGGTAGCACTCAAAGAAGTCCAGGGGAAAAACAAATTGCTCGATCGCCAACGCAATATTATCGAGGCCGCTGGGTTGGCGGACGATGTGAAAGCGTTAAAAGCAAAGGAGATCACCGACATGTTTACCGACGGCACGATCGAGCCCAAGGTCGTTGATCTTCAAACCGGTGAGTATGTCGATGATCAAGCGATCGCAAACGCAACATTCGACGAGCGAAAAGCGGCTAAGGACGAGTCGCAGAATACCTTGATCAAGGCAGGTAAATTTGAAATCGGCATCGAAAAACGAGAGAAATATACTTGGGTTTACCTCGTCAAAGACAAGCAAGGCCAGCTCCAGCAAGTGATCTTTCCTATTTATGGGAAAGGGCTCTGGTCAACGATGTATGGTTTTGTCGCCGTCAAGAACGACCTCAGGACAATCACCGGTTTGACGTACTACGAGCACGGTGAAACTCCGGGATTGGGTGGCGAAGTCGAAAATCCAAAATGGAAGAAACAATGGCAGGGCAAGCAAATTTGGCGTGGTGAGCCCGACGACGCGACCCTTGCCGCTGGCGTGGCAAAGGGGAGTCCAACTTCGGATAACGCGCCGTACATGGTCGATGGCCTCTCTGGCGCGTCGATTACCAGTCGAGGTGTCGATCACATGATCAAGTATTGGTTCAGCAGCGATGCATTCGGTCCATTTCTAAAGAAACTATCTTCAAAACAAGGTGCAGCCCATGGCAGCCCAAACAGCTAAAGATGTTCTCCTGCAACCGATTGTGAATAACAATCCGATCACGTTGCAAGTCCTCGGTATCTGCTCGGCACTGGCCGTTACCACTCAACTATCCACCGCGTTGGTCATGAGTATTGCTGTCACGCTCGTGACTGCGTTTTCCAGCGCGTCGATCGCGGCGATTCGTAGCTACATACCGAGCAGTATACGAATGATTGTTCAAATGGTCGTGATCGCTTCGCTTGTGATTGTCGTGGACCAGATTTTAAAAGCCTACTTCTTTTCGATCAGTAAGACGATGAGCGTCTTCGTTGGCTTGATCATTACGAACTGCATTGTGATGGGACGGGCCGAAGGGTTCGCGATGCAAAACAACGCCATCCGGAGTTTTCTCGATGGAATCGGCAACGGACTCGGATACAGCGCAGTTCTTTTGCTCGTGGCCTTTTTTCGCGAGCTGTTTGGTTCGGGCTCACTCTTGGGCTATCCCATTTTGACGAAGATTACCGAAGGCGGTTGGTACACACCGAACGGTCTACTGCTGCTCTCTCCGAGTGCGTTTTTTCTTATCGGAATCCTGATTTGGATCTTGCGAACCATCAAACCTGATCAAGTTGAAAAGGCTTAAACAACCATGGAAATCCATAGTTTCGAGCATTATCTAAGTCTGTTCTTGACGTGCGTCTTCATCGAGAACATGGCGCTCGCGTTCTTCCTTGGAATGTGCACTTTTATTGCGATTTCGAAAAACCTGAAGACGGCGATCGGTTTAGGGATCGCCGTTACCGTCGTGCAAGCCATCACGGTTCCAGCCAATAATTTGCTCTATCAATACTTGCTTTCCGAAGGCGCTTTGGCGCGTACCCTGGGGCCAAGCTACGCAACGGTCGATTTGTCATTCCTAGGCTTTATCAGCTATATCGGCGTGATCGCGGCAATTGTTCAGATCTTGGAACTTGTGCTCGATCGATTCTTTCCAGCCCTGTACAACGCGCTCGGGATATTCTTGCCTTTGATTACCGTCAATTGCGCGATTTTGGCAGGTTCACTGTTCATGGATCAACGCGGCTACGACTTCGGAGAAAGCGTTGTGTATGGCGTCGGCTCGGGATTCGGATGGGCCTTGGCCATTGTGGCCCTGGCTGCGGTTCGCGAAAAACTGCGTTACAGCAATATTCCGGTGGGCCTTCGAGGGCTGGGTATTACCTTCATCACGGTCGGCTTGATCGCGATGGCGTTTATGGCGTTTTCGGGAATTCAGTTGTAAGACGGGAAGCAAATTCGGTGGCTCGAATACCTACAATGCGTACTTAATTTTGGAATGAGTTGCTATGTCTGGCGTTTCCTTAGTAGTGCTCGGTGTGTTTTTCTTCACGGCAATCGTCTTGGCGTTGGTGATTATCATTCTGAGCGCCAAGAAGGTGCTTGTCGCTGCCGGCGACGTCAAGTTGATTATCAACGATAGCAAGACGCTTACGGTTCCTGCCGGAGGAAAACTCCTCGGTTGTCTCGCCAACAATGGCATCTTTGTTTCGAGTGCCTGTGGGGGAGGTGGCACATGTGCACAATGCAAGGTTCGAATCCTATCCGGCGGCGGTGAGATCCTCGCTACCGAACGGACTCATATCAGTAACGCGAAGGCCCGCGAAGGGTACCGCTTAAGCTGCCAGGTTCCGATCAAGCAGGACATGAAGATCGAAGTTCCAGAAGAAGTCTTTGAAACGAAAAAATGGAACTGCGTGGTCCGCTCTAATCACAACGTTGCGACTTTCATTAAGGAACTCGTTCTTGAACTCCCTGTAGGCGAGGAGGTAAATTTCAAATCAGGAGGCTTCATTCAAATCGAAGTTCCTCCTCACACCGTTCAATATAAAGACTTCAACGTTGAAGAGCAGTTTCGGGAAGACTGGGACAAGCACAATGTCTGGCGCTACAAATCGACCGTTGATGACACGGTCTACCGCGCGTACTCGATGGCAAATTATCCTGGGGAAAAAGGGATAATCATGTTGAATATTCGCATCGCCTCGCCGCCGCCACGCGCTCCAGACGGAACGCCGCCAGGTAAAGTCAGTTCGTATACGTTCAATTTGAAACCCGGCGACAAAGTCACCATCTCAGGGCCCTATGGCGAGTTCTTTATCAAGGACACCCAAAACGAAATGGTGTACATTGGAGGTGGTGCGGGTATGGCGCCCTTGCGGAGCCATATCTTTGAACTGTTCCGCAATCGAAAGACGAATCGGAAAGTCTCGTTCTGGTACGGCGGACGAAGTCTTCGCGAACTGTTCTATGTCGACCATTTTCGCCAAATCGAAAAGGAGTTTCCGAACTTCAAGTTCAATATTGCGCTCTCCGAACCGAAGCCGGAAGACAATTGGCAAGGATACGTCGGCTTCATCCACCAAGTGGTTCTCGATAACTATCTCAAGAATCATCCAGCGCCGGAGGATATCGAATACTATATTTGCGGACCGCCCATGATGAATGCCGCCATCTTCAAAATGCTTGACGATCTGGGCGTGCCCCAAAGCAACATTGCCTACGACGATTTCGGCGGATGAAAGGCGATACGATGAGCTGGATGTTTCTGTTGACGGTATTCGGTCTTACCCTGGGTGTGTTCCTTGCCGTCATCATCGGAATGGCGGTCGGCGTCATCTTCGGCCGAAAACGACTGACAGGTTCCTGCGGTGGTCTGGCGAATCGTTCGTCCGCCGATGGGGCGACGAACTGTTCGCTCTGCACGCGCGGCGAAAAGTCTTGTCCAGACGTGTCGAAAAAGCGAACCGTTGTCGATGACTCGAGCGATTCGGCTTAAAAAGGGGATCGAAATCCCGAGTACGATGAGCTAAGGGAGGGGACGAGAATCCGTAAGGGGTGGAAGATGATCGCGCTCGACTTTTCGATAAAGGAACGCATCGGACGTCAGCAATGACTCGATTA
>JANPLJ010000505.1:0-4655 GCA_031426475.1 Pirellulaceae bacterium
AATCAGGACCACCCTAGAGAAACTACTGAAACACAAAAACCCAATAAAAAAAGGGCTCTGATGGCCCTTGGTAGTCTCTTAATGATGCTAGGAGTACACCCGATAGGATTCGAACCTATAACCCTCGGTTCCGAAGACCGATGCGCTATCCAATTGCGCCACGGGTGCATTGGTGACGGTAATCTAGCAGAGGGCATTTCGGATGGCAATCGGAACTAGAGGGTTGGAGGTTGGGGGGCGGCACGATTGCTCGCGGAGACTTGCGGAACGCCATTTTGCCTGTTTTTGTTCCGGTTAGCAGGTGGTTGGCCGCCTTTTTCTTGGGGAGGGCCGACTTTCGACCCGGTTTTCGCTTCGCGCAGACGGACAAACATGGTATTTTTCTCCCCTTCCCAGTGCGGAATTTTGTATTCAGTTTGTTAGATCGTTAGAAGAAATTCGAAAGAACCATGACCAAGCCACATCGGAAGCTCAAAAAAGCTAATCACGGCCAGCGTGCCGCCAACAGTAAAGCTCGTAAGGCAAAACGCAAGAAGATTCGTACCTAGTCTTGGTTTCCTTGCAATTAGTTCCACTTGCAAAAAGGCCTTGTAGTGTCTGGTAAAGACTTCATCGTCGATCCTGCTACACTCAATTTCGATCGCGTCCTCGCGGATATCGACGAGATTCGTCGTTGGAATCCGCAACGCTTCGAGATGGAGCAGTTGACTGCGATCATCTATGAGGATCCGACGAGAAACATTTGCGTTGGCTATAAAGATCTCACGGACCAGGAATTTTGGGTACGTGGGCATATGCCTGGGATGCCCCTCATGCCGGGTGTCGTCATGCTTGAAGCCGTCGCTCAGGTATGCTGCTATAGCGCTCATAAATATGACCTGCTCGGAACATCGATGATCGGTTTCGGAGGGCTTGAAGACGTTCGATTTCGTGACCCGGTTTTGCCGGGCGATCGTCTGATTGTAATGTGCGAACTGTTAAAGGCTCGACGCAATCGATTGATCGTGTGCCGCTTCCAGGGATTCGTCAAAACGAATTTGGTTCTGGAGGGGGTACTCAAGGGGATCCCAATTCCTGTCGAAGCGCTCAGCAACCTTACTAAGAGAACTGCCACTGTTTAGTGGAGCAATCATGTTCCAAATTGAGAACTCTACCTATATGCATATGACCCAAGCGACGAAATCAATCATTTTAAGATTGGGAATAGCGCTGAGCGGATTGGTGCCCAGCTTGTGTGCACATCCGGGCCATGAAACTCTTCCGTTGCCCTTGGAGTCAACGGCGCATTACATGTTCGAGCCAATGCATATGCTCCCAGTAGTTGGGGCAGGCGTGATTTTCGTCTTTGCCATTCGATCGATCGGTCGATGCCGATGGCCGCAGCGCGCTGCACAAAAATGAATAAGTCGGCTCATCATCGACAGGCCAAAAAGCGTTATCGTCGCCGTCCCACCGCCCCCGGAACTGCTCCAGGCACGATATCTCAAGATCCAAACGCTTCAGAAACGTCGATTCGGATCATTTCGTTTAGCAATAGCGCGTTTCTTGAACGCAAGATCGAACAGGTTGCGGAGATCAGCGAAGTTATCCGGCAGTATCCAGTGAATTGGATAGATGTGACGGGACTTAGCAACGTCGACAAGATTCGGTCTCTTGGCGAGCTACTGGGGCTGCATCCGCTGGCACTGGAAGATGTTGTCAACGTACATCAGCGCGCTAAAGTAGACTCGTTCGAGAACTACCTATTTGTCGTGGCCCGAATGATCGATGGGCTTGACTGTATCGAGAGTGAACAGATCAGCTTTTTCCTGATGTCCGGCGTTTTGATATCGTTTCAAGAGAGGCCGGGCGATTGTTGGGATCCGGTGCGAAATCGAATCCGCCAACGTCGCGGCAAGATCAACGCGCTAGGACCAGACTACCTTCTCTATGCTCTGCTGGACTCAATCGTCGACAGCTATTTCCCGGTGATGGATCGAATAAGCGATACAGTTGATTCGCTGGAAGAAAAAATCACTGTCGAAACCAAGCCTGAGCAGATGCGAGAAGTCCACGTATTGCGGGGCCAATTATTGAGTCTACGTCGATCGATTCGGCCTCATCGCGAAATGATGAATGAATTGAGTCACGACGGAAGCGACTTGATATCGTCGGAGACACACGTGTTTCTCCGAGATTGCTACGATCACGTCGTACAGGTTATCGATTCGGTCGATACCTCTCGCGAGTTAACATCGGATTTGCGTGACTACTATCTATCCATGGTCAGCAATTCGATGAATCAAGTCATGAAGTTGCTCACGATCATCTCGACTATTTTTATTCCATTATCGTTCGTTGCTGGCGTTTACGGAATGAATTTTGATACGTCGTCGCCTTGGAATATGCCTGAACTTGGCTGGACGTATGGCTACCCGTTCGCATTGTCGATGATGTTGGCGATCGGTCTTTTTCTACTATGGGTATTTCGTCGACGACAATGGTTGTAATTTTTGTTTTCTCTTTGATAAGGTAATGATTTCGATGCAATGCACGCTTGTTTTGTTGAAACCCGACTGTGTCCAACGGCGTTTGATGGGAGAAGTGATCGGGCGTTTTGAAGCGAAAGGTCTCAACATCATTGCGATGAAGATGCTTCGCGTAAAACCAGACTTGGCGAAACAACACTATGCCGAGCATGTCGCTAAACCATTCTACCCTGCGCTCGAAAGCTTTATCACGTCGGCTCCGATTCTTGCGATGGCGATCGAAGGCCTGGAAGCCATCCGCGTTGTTCGCGAGATGCTGGGTGCAACGAGCGGATTAAAGGCAGCTCCGGGGACGATCCGCGGGGATTTTAGTTCTTCGCGTCAAATGAACTTGGTTCATGCTTCCGATTCGGAAGAATCCGCAGCGAGAGAGCTTGCGCTGTACTTTACGCCCGCAGAAGTTTGTCGATATGAGCCTACGCTGATCGGTAGCTTCAAAGCGGATGACGAGTCTTAGGCTCAGTTTATTACGTTGTGGCAGGGTGTTATTGCTGCGTTCAATCATTTGTGCGACTGCGGCTAGTGCTTTGTCCCAAATCTAGTCCATTGACACCACTCAGCTTGCCTGGAATGGCGTGGACTTAAGGAATTCACTTGTAAGCGGAACGGCGCGAGCCGTCCGGTTCCTCCGAGTTTTGTCGCGCTTCACCGGACGGCTTGCGCCGTTCCGCTAATGAAGTCCGCGCCATTGCAGCTTTTCTGAGTCGACGCGTGTTTGCGCTCTCAACTACTGCCCGATCCACGTCGCGTACAGCCGGCGTGCCATCACGGGGTCTTCTGTCCCCGCGATGATACCGCGACCGTCGCGAAAGACTGTAATCGTAAATGGTTGACCATCGGAGTCATTGCTTTCGAATCTCAACAAGAATGGATTGACAACGACCGAGCCGAGCCCCGACAAGCGATCAGCCAGCAATCGCAGATCAATTTTTTGATCGTTCGGGTTTTGAATCTGCACGGCATTCCTGCCGCATAGCACTTGAGTCGATGTGCTGCGCGAGCCATCTAGAAAGTCGCGATGACCCATACTGCAGGCGGGGCATCCCGTTCCGCTTCGCATTGGCTCAATCTTGATTTGGCGAAATTCGTTGTGCCAAAAATCGAAGGTGTGCAACTTCCGCGATACCGCTTCGGGGTGTCCCGACAAGAGCTTGATCGCCTCCATCGATTGCCAACCAGCAATGATCGTGATGGCGGGGCCGAGGACACCGGCCGAATCACAAGTCGCTTGTTGATCGGCGGGCATAGGTTCGGGCATGAGGCAGCGAAAGCAAGCTGTCTCGTTGGGTATGCAGATCATGGTTTGTCCCGTAGCCCCGACGCATCCTCCGTGAAGCCAAGGAATATTGCGCTCGAGCGAAACATCATTGATCAGAAATCGCGTTTCGAAATTGTCGGTTCCATCAAGGATCAGATCCACATCGGAAAGTAATTCAATCGCGTTGGATGGAATCAAATCGACTACGATCGGCTCGATGGATATTTCGCTATTGATAGCTTTCAAATGTTCAGTCGCAGCGACTGCCTTGGGGAGTCGTTGCCGAGCGTCCGCTTCGACGAAAAGCGTCTGGCGGGGGAGATTGTCCCATTCGACCCAGTCGCGATCGATCAAGCGAATGCGGCCAACCCCAGCGCGTGCAAGCCTTTCTGCGATCACGGAGCCCAATGCACCGACTCCGACGATGCCGACGCGTGAAGCCGCAAGCCGAGCTTGCCCAGCCTTGCCAAATTCCGCAAACGCGGACTGACGTCGATAACGATCATTCATAGAAGAACGTAAAACCTTAAAGTGTCGAATAACGGTGGGCCAGTGACTCCGTTCGCGGGGAGCTTGTCAGCGAACGGAGTCGCTGACCCACGAAATGTCGATTGGCAGACTCGCGAAGTGCAATCGTAGTCGAAGTCGTGGTGAGCCGAAACTCTTGACAAGTTTCGCTACCCAATATTTCATCTGGACAAAGCACCTAGCTAAAAATCTAGGTCAAACGTCCATTGCGGCGAGAGTGAGTTTGACGCTAAAGTGCCAGTTGAGCGGAATGGAATCGGCTTATCTCCAATAAAATCGGTGGGAAATGGCATGGAAAAGCTCAACAAACCTTCGAGCGTCTCGCTCGTTATTCCACTTTT
>JANPLJ010000506.1:0-16207 GCA_031426475.1 Pirellulaceae bacterium
ATGACCAGCAAGCAAATGGAGGCCTTCAACGTGGAGTCCGAACCAGACGCGGTCAAAGAACGCTACGGGAAGGGGTTCGGCGAAGGTTGTTTATTGGCTCGACGTCTCGTGGAAGCTGGCGTGCCGTTCGTCGAAGTCGACTTGGGCGGCTGGGATATGCATCGGGGGATCCATGCGGAGTTAGCCGATACGAAGCTCCCGGCGCTAGACAAAGGGATGAGTGCGCTCGTCGAAGATCTCGATCAACGAGGCTTATTGCAAGATACCGCCATCCTATGGATGGGCGAATTCGGTCGTACGCCTCGAATCAATGGCGATGCGGGCCGAGACCATTGGGCTCGTGCATGGAGCGTTGTCGTTGGCGGGGCAGGTATGAAGGGAGGCATCGCCGTTGGTGCTACCAATGAAAACGGAACCGAAGTCGTTGGCGAACCGTATTCGTCTGAGGACTTGATGGCTTCGGTCTGTAAGTCTTTGGGAATTAAGTTGGAAACAACCTTTCAATCAAAGAGCGGCCGCCCGATGAAGATTGCGAATGGAGGAAAGCTAATTACCGAACTTCTTGCGTAGAAAATGCGATATAAAGGAGTAAGGGACTCTTTTAAGAGCGGTTTGCTCGCGAGTTCTGGAATGAGGTTCCAAGCATATAGCGCCGTCGACGTGGAAGAGAAAAACGAACATCCTTTTCCCGATTGGCCTGATGCGGCCGAGTTCATCGCCAAGCACCAATTGGGTGTTTGGCGTTACCTCCGAGCGATCGGTTGCGATGCTGCGTTAGCGGATGATTTGACACAAGAAACTTTTTTAGCCGTCCTCCGAAAGCCGTTCGATTTCGTAAGTGATGCAGCTAGCGCAGGATATTTACGGCGGGTTGCATATCACTTGTTGATCACGGCTCGTCGGAGATCGAGTCGGGTGATGGTGACGGATGCAATTGAGTTGTTTGAGAAGGATTGGGCGAGGTGGGCCGGTTTTGACAGTGGTGAAAGCGCAATGGATGCCTTGCAGGAATGTTTTGACCGCTTGACCAAACGCGCCAAGCTGTCATTGAGAATGAGGTTCAGCGAAGGAGCGAGTCGAGAATCGATCGCGACTGCGTTGGGAATCACAGAACACGGGGCGAAAAACCTTATGCAACGTGCGAAGAATCAGTTGCGTGAGTGTGTAGAAGGGAAAATAAAATGAAGAACGGTGAAAATCAGCCAATCATTGATGCGATGCTCGATGAATGGCTCGGAAACCAAAAGCCAAGTGAATTGTCGGTAAACGATCTTGGGATGCAACGCATCAACCCACAGCGGGCAGCGGAACTCAACCAAGCGCTCCAAGCCGCTACCAACGATATGCGCAATCGATCGCTGGCTTCGTCTGCCGCTCTATATCGAAAACCGAAGACCTATTTGACGGGATTTCGTATTTTGGCAATGCTCGCCGCCTGTTTGGTAGTCGGTGCCGGCGTCTGGGTCATTTCTAACCGAGATCAGCTCGATTTGTCGAAATGGGGTGCCCCTCCTGTCGTCGTCGCCAACAACGAATCATCTCAAACACCGAATACCGAGAAGGCCTCTTCTGGGTCCGTTGCCGATTCAGATTCTCGCAAGTCACAAGATCCTGTTTCGAACAACACCTTGAAACCCAAGGCCAAGCGTGAGGCGTTGCCGTTAGAGTCGCTCCCCTTCAACGTACAAGAGTCGGTTGCTACGAAGTCGATTCCATCTGCCAAACCTACTTCGCGCGGAGTGAAGCTTGATGAACAAGCGATGATCAAAGTGATTGACCGAGGCATGCAGCAAGTATGGAGTAATCACGGTGCGATACCGGCTGCGCCGATTGCCGGACTAGCTTGGATCGAACGAATCACCAATCAACTGCTGTCGCGGCCTGCAAGCCAAGAAGAGAAGGATTTCCTCGCGAAGAAAGACAACGTAGCGCTACGCTTGGAGTTGATCCATCGGATTGTTGAAAGTGCTGAATTCTCACAAGTATGGGGAAGACGTTTGGCCACTTTCTATCTCGATGCTGATCCCGCTTCGATGCGCGATATGACGCCAGAAAGGCGGGCCTTCGTGCAGTGGATTCGCAAGGAACTGACCCAATCGCGTGGTTTGGATAAGGTCGTCAAGAATATCGTGCTTGGCGAAGGCATCAATGGCCCCAATGCAGAGTTGCCGCCAAGTGCGCATTGGTGGTCCGAGCTTGGCTTGAGAAGCAAGACCGCACCTGCTGAAGTCATTGCATCCAAGCTTTTGGGAACTCGAGCTAGCTGCTCGCGTTGTCATGACTCGAGCACCGTTGCAAACGCCGACCAAGTCCGTTTTTGGGGTGTCGCTGCCATTACGAATGGTATCGAGGTATCGCAACCAAATATTAACACGAAGCCTGTGACTCAATTTCGCAACGAAGCAGCCCCACTTTTCTATGAGCGCGATGATTCGACAATGGTTTCTGCACTGCCAGAACTTCCCAATGGGCACAAGTTGAAAACGCAACAACAAGGTAGTCCAGCGGAGATCGTAGCCACCACGAGGCAGAATTTGGCGTCCTTGAGTGATTGGATGCTCCAGAGCGACGAGCTTGCAAGAAGCCATGTAGACTTCGTTTGGAAGTCACTCTTTGGGCAAGCGCTTGTTGGGAGCGATCCGCTTGACGCAAGTGAGGGCAGGCAGGAGCGGATGGAACTTGCCGCCGCGATCGGGCAACAGCTTCGATCAAACGATTATGATTTAAAAAAGCTTGTTACCTGGATCACGGCATCGAAAGCGTTTGGACTTGAGTCGATCCGACCAGATAGCGGATGGTATCTCAAGGCAACAGACAAGGAACTTTCCACGTATCGACACAGGCAGCTTTTGTTTGCGTCGTATCCTGTGAAACAAGATACTTCGTTCAGGTCTATCGATAAACTTGCCAAGTGGTTTGACGCATCTAGAGTGCTAGGAAGCGAGCGAGGTAACATACTTGCAAATCGACTACCACCAACGCTACAGTCGGGAAAACCAACAAAGCCAGTTGGTGGAAATGCCACGCCGATCGTCAACGCGGTCGAATTTACAGAGTCACAGGTCCAGTACCTCGTCAATTCACAGTTACTTCCAAAAGCCATCCAAGCAGAGGTGGATCGGATGGTGAAATCGAATTTACCCTGGAGTGTATTGGTAGACCATGCTTTCTACATGACTGGGACTTTGCCGCCAAATCAAGTCGAACGAGATGCCGCTCAACGTATTCTTGATATGAGCCATGACAAGCGACTTGCGTTGAGTCGAATTATCGCAGCAAAGCTTTAACTTTGCCAAAAAACGATCAAGGGCTGGACATGTCTAGTTGTCCTATGGCTACAATCTGGGTGTAAGCTTCTATTGCGACTGTCCCTAATTGACTTGCGCCAAGATTCGGCATGAAAGAAAAATCAGACATTGTTCGCGATTGGTTGCCTCGATACACGGGGCGCGAACTGACGGGCTTTGGCAGTTACGTCTTACTTACCAATTTTTCTCAATACGTATCGGCTTTCGCAAAACGCTTTGACGTCGAGATCGTAGGCGAAGGATTGCCAATTCAGTCGGCAACGGCGGGGAATCTTTCCATCATGAACTTTGGGATGGGAAGCGCGATGGCCGCAACCGTGATGGATCTTCTGACGGCGGTAGACCCAAAAGCTGTTCTCTTCCTTGGGAAATGCGGCGGTCTCAAGAAAACAAAGATCGGAGACTTTATTCTCCCGATTGCCGCAATACGTGGCGAGGGGACGAGCAATGAATACCTGCCCCCAGAAATACCGGCGTTGCCTTCCTTTCGATTGCAAGCAGCGGTTTCAGCGACGATTGCGAGACACGGCTTTGACTATTGGACCGGGACGATCTATACAACGAACCGTCGTGTTTGGGAACATGATATGACGTTCAAAGAGTATCTTCTCAAGACAAGGGCGATCGGGATCGACATGGAGACCGCCACGCTGTTTATTGTTGGATTCGCCAACCATATTCCCAAGGGAGCCTTGCTTCTGGTGTCAGACAATCCGATGACACCAGAAGGCGTAAAGACTTCATTCAGTGATCGCGATGTGAACCAACGATTTGTAGAAGCTCATCTTGCGATTGGCATCGAGTCCCTCATCGAACTTCGAGACTCGGGAGAATCGGTGAAACACCTGCGATTCGAATAGATCAAGACCACGGGTCTCGTTGCTCGCGAATGAGCATCTGATTCGCTGTATCGTTATTGATGAATCGCTCTTTCTCGGCATCCCATTTCGCAACCGTCCCGGCCCCTGTTTCGGGGAACATTCGGATCATGGCGTTTGCGATATGACAAAGGACAGCCGAAGCATGGCCGACTTCGATAGGTGCTCGAGGCTCGCTGCGTGATTTGACGCATTCGACAAAATTTGCCAGATGAAGGGAATGCGCATCGCTGGTTCCCGTTCCCTTTTCAGGCAACCCTTTCAATAGACTTGGATCCGACGCGGTTGTCCCTTTGTATCCCGTCTGCAACCAACCATCAGTCCCTTCGAAGCGTGTTTGAACGGTCTCTTCACCACTTTCGCAGATCAATTCCATTCCATTGGCATACTTGCAACGATAGCGAGTTTCCGTGGCGGTATTGAACAAGCTGCCGGCAGGTAAGAATTTCGCATCAAGACATTCGATTTCGATCGGGCCGCCAGTATCAATTCCCATTCCCCAATGGGCCATGTCATTGCAATGAGCGCCAAAATTCGTGATTTGGCCCCCTGAATAGTCGTAGTTAAATCGGAATCGGTAGAGGCAACGATCATTGTGGTAAGGTTGCTCGGGGGCTGGTCCTAGCCAAGATCGATAATGGAAGGTCGAAGGAACTGGCAGCGGCGACCAGCCAGGGCCGGGCCCGACCTTGTTGTTGTAACCGATCTTCGTAATCACACGCTGGATCTTGCCAATCTTGCCGGATTTTGCCGCCTCGCAGATGAACTGGCTTACAACATTGGATCGTTCATGGCTTCCAGTTTGTAGGATTCGATTTGCTTTGCGAACGGCGCTGATCATCAAGCGACCGTCTGCGACGGAAAAGGTAAGAGGTTTCTCACAGTAGATATCTTTTCCGGATTCGGCTGCCATGACCGTCATGATGCGATGCCAATGGTCAGGCACCACAATCACAACAGCATCGATATCTTTTCGATCCAAGATTTGGCGAAAATCTTGATAGGCCATGCACTTCTTGGTAGATGATTTATCTTTCTTTGCGACGTCATCATCAACCGTCTTTCTCGCAGGCTCGCGACCGTAGAAGTGTTCGGGTTCTTTGTAGCCTGTGCTTCCTTCATTAACATCACAAACCGCGACGACATTTCCAAGGTCGGAGGCCAGAAAACGTTTTAGCATTCCCATACCTTGGTTGCCGGTTCCGATAAATCCAACGTTGATTCGATTGCTTGGCGCATCGCCACCAAGGACAGATCGGGAGGCAATCATCGGAGCCGAGAGGACTGCCGAATGCTTCAGAAAATTTCGCCGAGTACCCATAACAAAATCCCTTGTGACAATTCAATTTTAATCTTCAGACACATGCCCCAATAAACTCACCGTTACTAGACACGATTTTACCCCAAGTTCAATCCTAGCTTCTTGCAAACAGACGAATCGAGTCGATTGTTTTGAGCCGCCAACCAAACCAAAAGACCCTTTTGCAGATGCATGCGATTCCCAGCTTGCTGGATGATAGCGCTCTGACGAGAATCGATTACCTCATCGGTGATTTCTTGGCCGCGACGCGCTGGTAGGCAATGCAGGACGCGGCATCGATCGGGGGCGTTTCGCATCAATCCCGCGTTGACCTGGAAATCGCCGAATGCAAGTTCACGTTCCGCTGCCTCCGCTTCTTGCCCCATACTGGTCCATACGTCGGTGTAGACAAAATCAGCTTCCGCCAATGCCGATCGAACGTCCGTCGTTTGTTCGACGTCGAGTGGCCCGCAATCGTCCTTGACTTGTCGGATCCATGAGGATTCGATTTGGTATTCCTTAGGTCCCAACAAACGAAATCGTACGCCTGCCATTGCACAAGCGTGCAGTAACGAACGAGCGACGTTATTTCCGTCTCCGACGAACGTCACCTGTTTTCCTTGAAGATCGCCTGCGATTTCATGCATGGTCATCACATCGGCCATCGCTTGACAAGGATGCGAAATATCTGTGAGACCGTTGATCACGGGGACACAGTTAAATGAAGCAAGCTCTTCGACTGTCTGGTGGGAAAACGCTCGGCAGACGACGAAGTCACAATACTCTGCCAGGACTCGAATAAAGTCACTGGTGGATTCACGCTGCTGCCAACCGACATCCTGAGTGAGATAGAGTGGTGTACCTCCCAGTTGGGTCATCCCGGCTTCGAAACTTACTCGAGTACGCAAGCTTGGCTTTTCGAAAAGCAGCGCCAATGTCTGACTCGCCAAATGATTTTGTCGGTTCCCATTCTTCCACTCTGCTTTCAATTGATGCGCCAAGCTTTCGATGGCGTGGAACTCGGTGGGTGTCAAATCGAAAAGGGTTCTAAGATGTCTCATAGGCAAGTACTTCGCAAAAAATGCATTAGGCGTCCCGTCGTTGAACGATCTCTGTCCCGACGCCATCGGTTGTATATATTTCAAGGAGCAGCGAGTGGCGCAGACGGCCATCGACGATATGTGCCTTGGCGACTCCGCGTTGCAGCGTTGCCAAGCAGGCTTCGACTTTCGGAATCATGCCGCCTTCGACGACACCTGATGTGATCAGGGCTCGAGCTTCATCGGCGGTCAAAGAGTGAATCACGCTGTTCGGATCTTTCTTGTCTCGTCGGACTCCATTAACATCGCTAACAAAAATCAACTTCTCAGCACCCAACGATTCGGCAACAGCCATGGCAGCCGTGTCAGCGTTCACGTTGTACTTTTGGCCGTTGTCGTCAATCGCCATGGATGGGATAACCGGGATTTGCTCGGTGTAAGTCAGTGCCTCGATCGTATTCCTATCGACGCGTGTGACTTGTCCAACGAAGCCAAGATCGATCGCTTCAGCGCCGGGTTCCTCGAGAAGCAGCTTTTCACCGAAGAGCACCTGCGTTGTTTTGAAGTTGAGATTCATCGCACGACCGCCGAGCCGTTCAATTTCGGATGTCAGATGCTCGTTGAGTTCACCCGCGAGAACTTGCTCCACAATCGCTAAAGTCTTTGCATCCGTAACGCGACGACCTTTGATCCATACTGGTTCGATCTTAGCGTCGTCCATCGCCTTATTGATCGACGGACCACCGCCATGAACAATGACGGGACGCATTCCGACCGATTCCATGAAGATGACGTCGAGCAAGATATGATGCATCGCGGACTCATCGGCCATCAGCGATCCGCCCAGTTTAATGACCGTCGTTTTGCCTCGAAACCGTCGAATCCAGCCCATCGCTTCGATGAGCGTGTCGGCCTTTGCGATTGCGTCGTTCACGTTGACCCGTTCTAGCTAACTATCAAAAGAGAACGCCCGGTGGTCGGTGGCATTGACTCGCCACCCCGCCGGGCGGAGGAAAACTCACCAAGATACCGGTTTCCAGCCCCCTTTGTCAATTACAGGCAGCATCCAAATTCCGCTGTGCCGTCCCCTTTGCCCAGTGGCGGGCATGAGTTGCTGGGGCTCGAAGTTGTGGCTAAGCTTTTTCTGCTTTGGAAAATCCCTTGGAAGCACCAAGTCTGTTTTCATGCACCTGATGGGGCGAGTAAAGACTTTAGATGTTTTCCGGTAGCGCTTGTTTCGGTTCCGGCAATCCGTTCAGGCGGTCCGGCAGCCGTGCAGTATCCGCCTGCTTCGCCGCCGGTGGGGCCTAGGTCGATTAACCAATCGCATACCTTCATGACGTCGAGATGATGTTCGATCACGATTACCGTGTTCCCTTGATCGACAAGGCTTTGAAGCACGTAGAGCAGTCGACCGATGTCGTCCATGTGCAAGCCCGTCGTCGGCTCGTCGAGTATGTAGAGTGTCTTTGATGTTGAAACTCGTGATAACTCAGTAGCGAGTTTGATCCGTTGAGCTTCACCGCCGCTGAGTGTGTGACTTGGCTGACCCAAAGATAGATATCCCAGTCCAACGCTTACCAGCGAATCTAGAATTCTGGCGATCTTGGAAAAATTTTGAAAGAATTCGGCGGCTTCGGCTATGCTCATCGATAGTATGTCGGCGACATTTTTCTCTTTGTACCGAACTGCCAACGTCGCGCGATTGAACCGTCGTCCAGCGCAATGCGAACAAGGGACGTGGACGTCGGCCAGGAACTGCATTTCGATTTTCTGTTGGCCTTGCCCTTGGCAATGTTCACACCTGCCAGTACCTGAATTGAAACTGAATCGATTGGATGCAAAGCCACGTTGCTTGGCGTCACGTGTCTGCGCATAGACTTGACGAATCTCGTCCCATACTCCGGTGTACGTGCTGGGTGTGCTTCGCGAATTTCGACCGAGCGATTGCTGGTCGATCAGAATCAGTTTGTCAACCTGTTCGACACCTTCAATCGAATCAAATGGACCCGAAACGGGTTGCTCTGGATTGGCGAGTTTCCATTGCACGGCTTTCGCCAGCGTATCGTTCACGAGCGAGCTTTTGCCGCTGCCGCTGATTCCTGTAACGCCGATGAACAGCCCGAGTGGAAATTCCACGTCGATCGATTTAAGGTTGTGAAGCCTAGCCCCTCGAATGCGTATCGAATGATTGGCTTCCTCGTTTCGGGCTCTTCGCTTTGCGGGGACTTGAATACGTTTTGTACCGCAGAGATAGGCTCCCGTGATCGACGCTTGGTTTTTGGCTACGGCGTTTGGAGTTCCTTGCGCGAGGATCGTGCCTCCGTTCGGGCCCGCTCCCGGTCCCATGTCGATTAAGTAGTCTGCCGCTCGAATCATCGATTCGTCATGCTCGACGACGACAACGGTGTTGCCTTGATCGCGAAGTTCGCAAATGGCATCGATCAACCGATCATTATCGCACGGATGCAGCCCGATCGATGGCTCGTCCAGGATATAACATGCCCCGACCAACCCGGATCCAAGGCATGTCGCCAGTCGGACGCGTTGCAGTTCTCCGCCCGAAAGCGTGTCAGCTGGTCGATCGAGCGTCAAATACTCGACACCAACTCGGCACAAGAAATCGAAGCGATGCATCATTTCAGCAAGTATCGGTTTGGCGATCGTGCTCTGTAGTTCGGAAAATTCGAGTCGCTTGAACCAATCACATGCGCGCTGCAAAGACAGGCTCGTGATCTCCGCGATCGATAGTCCATCGAGTCGAACGGCGAGCGATTCGGGACGCAATCGCTGGCCATTGCATGCGTGGCAAGTCTCGATCTTGTCGCGTTCAGGATCGCTCTCCTCTTTATCTTCTGTTGCCGACAACTTCTTGTTGGAACGCTTTGACGGCTGAGCCGGTGGAATACAGCCAAGCCCATTGCATTGAGGACAGGCTCCGTAAGGGCTGTTGAAGCTAAAGATTCGCGGTTCGATCTCGGCGATACTGATACTACAGGCAGCGCAAGAATATTTCGTCGAGAAGACCTTGTCTTGCCAACGGAGCGAAACGATTTCCGATTCCGACTCGGTAGGAATCGCATACGATGCGGTCAAAACGCCATCCGCCAACCCAAGAGCCATACGGACGGCAGCTGTGAGGCGCTCGGTGACGTCGTCGCGAATAACCAAGCGATCACAGATCGCATCGATGGAGTGATTCTTACGAACTTCCAACGTGGGCGCCTTTTCGATTTCAATCACCTCGCCGTCGACGCGTGCCCGAAGCAGCCCTGCCTGACTCATCTTTGCAAAGATATCTTGATGGGCTCCCTTTCGACCGCGAACCATGGGTGCCATCACGTTTAGCCGAGTCCCAACCGGCAAGCTTGCCAGGCTTGTAACGATCTGATCGGGTGATTGTTGCACAATGGCTTGTCCACATTGGAAGCAATGTGGTGTTCCGACTCGAGCCATCAGGAGCCGAAGGTAGTCATAGATCTCGGCAACCGTTGCCAGCGTACTTCGCGGATTCGCACTTGGGCGACGTTGATCGATACACAACGTCGGTTGGAGGCCCTCGATCGAGTCTAGATCGGGACGAGGCATCGAATCGACGAATTGCCGCGAGTAGGGTGAAAGGCTGTCGATGTATTGACGCTGGCCCTCGGCGAAAAGTGTGTCGAATGCCAACGAACTTTTTCCGCTTCCGCTGACCCCCGTAATGACCGTGATCGCACGATGCGGGATGTCGAGATCTATCGATTGCAAATTGTGCGTACGAGCCCCTCGAATAGCTAGCACTGGCTTTCTATGCGATTCGCTATAGGATCGACTGGTCAGATCATTGTGTTTTCGGGCCATGGAAAACTTTCGCAGCATAATTCGGCTCGATTTATCACCGTTTTTTCGCGTACAATACGCAGATAACGATTCAAAGGACGCAGGGATACTATGCGAGTTTATGCTTTCAACAAGTATGGCAGGGACGCCACCATGCAATACGCTTGGCAAATGCGTGAAGACGGATTGCTAGCACCTTATGCGATGTTCTCGCGACTGTCGAGCGGACGAAAACATCCTGAGCCGCTTCATCCCTACCGCAGCCCCTTCCAGCGCGATCGCGATCGAATCCTGCATAGCGCGGCGTTTCGGAGACTGAGCGGTAAGATGCAAGTCTTCACGGGCGATATGGGAGACTATCATCGTACGCGATTAACACATACCCACGAAGTTTCTTCGCTGGCCAGGACAATCGGAAGGTACCTGCGGCTGAACGAAGACTTGATCGAGGCATTAGGCTTGCTGCATGACATTGGCCATCCTCCGTTTGGTCATTGCGGGGAAGATGCTCTGCACGAGTGTCTGGTTGGCTTCGGAGGATTTTCGCACAACCGTTTCGCGCTGGAGTTAGTTGAAAAGCTCGAACAACGCTATACGACCACGCCCGGTCTCAATTTGACCGACGAAGTCTTGGCAGGCCAAACTCATCGCACCGATAAGACCGGAAAGGGAAACCCCTTGCCACCATTGCTGGAGGTTCAAGTGGTCGATGCGGCCGATAGCATCGCGTACGACGCACACGATGTGGACGACGCGATCAAACTTGGTTTGATAACCTTCCAGCAAATTCACAGTCTATCGATCGTACGTCGTGCTATTGAGTCGGCTGGCGCTACTTCCGCTCGTCCGAGCAATGAAAGACAGCTGCTAGTTCACGCGCTGATCGATTTGCAAATCGACGACTTTATAAATCATAGCGAACTTCGACTTGCGGAAGTGCAAGAACTAGATGCCCAGGCGGTTCGCGAAGTCGGCATGCAACTATTCATGTCGACTGAATTGGAATCAGAGAAACGGGAACTTGAAGCTTTCTTATTCGAGAACGTCTATCGTCATCCGCGTTTGATGGAGATGCGACAGCGGGCCGCAACTCGCGTAAAGCAAATGTTCAAGCTTCTGGTGGCTTACCCTGAGAGGCTTCCTCCCCGATTTCAACAGCTCGCATCGCGGAACGGGGCCGAGCGGACCGTAGGCCAATATCTTGCAGGTATGACTGACCGTTTCTGCGACGAGACCTATATCCAGCTCATCGAACTAGGACGAGATCAGGCTCCCGACTGGTAGGAAAAAGGTCGCGTTTCATTGCCAGGAACGTGGGTCAGCGGCTCCGCCCGCTGACTATACAACCGGCCCTTTGCCAAGACAATTGCCAGCGGTCGGAGCCGCTGCCCCCGTTCTGTACGGCAAAATACTCGAGTTTCCAGCATGAACTATTCGTGTTTTCGTGTTGTCCGAGTAGAATCTCGGCTGCTCTATCTGAAAACGCTTTCGATGAATATCGGTACACGGATTCCGTTGAAGGCTTGAACCTAGCGGCCGAGCGCTCCAATTCTCACCCCACTTTTTGCAAATCCTTGAAAAATATGACTGGTACGAATAGTTCGAGTACGCCTCGGACAATGTTTGAAAAAATCTGGGACAAGCATGTTGTCCAACACGAAGCTGGCAAGCAGACCATCGTCTACATCGATCTCCATTTGGTCCACGAAGTCACCAGCGCGCAGGCTTTCGAGGGGCTACGAATCGCCGGTCGCAAAGTTCGCCGTCCGGGACGCACTATCGCAACCCCTGATCACAATGTTCCGACGAACAATCGCTCCTTGCCAATCGCCGATCCTATAGCGAAGCAGCAGGTTGACACGCTTCGAAACAACTGCCTCGAGTTTGGCATTCGGTTATACGATCTCAACGATGTAAACCAAGGAATCGTACATATTATCGGGCCTGAGCTCGGATATACTCAGCCGGGAATGACGATCGTTTGCGGCGATAGCCACACCGCTACCCACGGAGCATTTGGCGCGTTGGCGTTTGGGATCGGGACAAGCGAAGTCGAGCACGTTCTGGCGACGCAAACACTGTTGCAGTACAAGCCGAAAACCTACGAGCTTCGAGTCGATGGCGATTTGATGCCAGGAGTCACCGCCAAGGACTTGATTCTCTATTTGATTGGAAAGCTGACAACATCGGGCGGAACCGGCTATGTATTGGAATACACGGGACAAGCGATTCGAAACCTGTCGATGGAAGAACGGATGACCGTCTGTAACATGTCGATCGAGGCTGGTGCGCGTGCCGGAATGATCGCGCCTGATCAAAACACCTTTGACTATATGAAGAATCGACCGTTTGGTCCGAAAGACTATGACGCTGCCGTCGAACAATGGAAGCTCCTTCCGTCGGACCCGGGTGCCGCATACGACAAAGTCGACATTTATCGCGGCCAAGATATTGAGCCACAGGTAACGTGGGGTACCAATCCAGGCCAAGTCACTTCCGTTTCGGCCAAGATTCCTTCCCCAAACGATTTTAGCGATGAAACCGAGCGGAAATCGACGGCGGGCGCTCTCGAGTATATGGGCTTGAAAGGTGGCACGGCGTTGACCGATGTTGCCATCAATCGAGTCTTTATCGGCTCGTGCACGAACGCGAGAATTGAAGATTTGCGAGCCGCGGCGAAAGTCGTTCATGGCTACCGTGTAAGTGGTCAGGTGAATGCGATGGTCGTTCCCGGTAGCGGGCAGGTAAAGCGACAAGCCGAGAAAGAGGGACTCGATCGCATTTTCAAAGAAGCGGGATTCGATTGGCGTGAGGCTGGTTGCAGTATGTGTTTGGCGATGAATCCAGATCGATTGGAGCCAGGTGAACGTTGTGCATCGACCTCGAATCGCAACTTCGAAGGACGCCAAGGCAAGGGTGGACGAACCCATTTGGTTTCACCGGCGATGGCTGCGGCAGCGGCGATCAGCGGACACTTTGTCGATATCCGACAGTGGGACTACAAGGCTTAGAGAAAGCTTTGCCAGCTGAAACCAGTCCCTTTTTATCATTCCAACTTTGAGAAGAAATCCAGATGCAAGCCTTTGTAAAACATTCGGGAATCGTTGCTGCGATGGACCGAGCCAACGTCGATACCGATCAGATTATTCCCAAGCAATTCTTGAAACGAATTGAGCGGTCAGGATTTGGCCAGTTCCTATTCTTCGATTGGCGATTTCAGGAGAACGGTGAAGCCAATCCGGAATTCGAACTGAATCTACCTCGCAATCGAGGGGCTTCGGTCCTGCTCGCAAGACGCAATTTCGGAAGCGGCTCATCGCGAGAGCATGCTGTTTGGGCGATTGACGACTACGGGATTCGTTGCGTAATTGCTCCGTCATTTGCCGACATTTTTTACAGCAACTGCTTCAAAAACGGAACGTTGCCAATCGCTTTGACGGAAGACGAAGTCGAGCAGCTCTTCAAAAGACATGCTAGCCACTCTCCCTATCGCTTGACGATCGACTTGGAAAGCCAGACTGTTACGGACGATGAAGGCTTTAAAGCGTCATTCAGCATCGAGCCATTCCGGCGTCATTGCCTTCTGCATGGGCTAGACGACATAGCCTTGACGCTTGAGCAAGCCGACAAAATCGACCGCTATGAACAACTTGCAGGGATCGTTGGCTAGTCCTATCGTCGTCGGCGTTGGCTCGCGATATCCTCTGCGAGCAAATCGATCGCTCCATTGAGATCCAAGGAAGAATCGACTACAGAACCGCTAGAACTTGGAGACGCCAATTCGCCTTCACCGGATGCCGTCGAGATGCCTCGATTGATCGCATTGATGACCTGTAGCACATCGATCGGAGAGATGAAACCATCGCCATTGACATCGATAAACATTCGCGTTCCGGCTTCGCCTTCAGCACCGCTCGACAATAGCGATCTTGAACCACCACGGCCCAATGTGTTGATGACAATCAACGCATCTATCGGGGAAGTAAACCCATCGTTGTTGACGTCATAGCGATTTCCAGCATTCGTGAATCCCTCGCCAGCCGCAACACTGCCGATCGTAATCGTATCGCCAATGTAACGTATTTGGTTCGATCGCAAGACGGTTGTCGGGTCAAAGACCAGCGAGTCGTGGAACGGACTAATATCGGCGGGGTCATTGATAAAGGTCAGTGTTCCTGCGGCACTCGCCGTCGCCTCGAGAACAAACTGAAGTTTCTCAGCGGTGCCAGGGAAAACGATCGCCGACGGAATTTCACGGCTGACCGATCCAAGTTCGTTAATCAATCCAGGGATGTTCAAGTCGCCCGAAGGAGCGTTTGGGTATTCCCCGGTTCCGTTTGACGTTGCACCAAAGATATTGCCATAGACCAACGGCGAAATCGTTGCCAAGCCCGAATTGAAAAGGATGTCTTGGTACGCAGCATAAACTCCTTGTAGTTGCCCACCGTTTAAAGCTTGCAACTGTTTTACGTACCCACGCAACTGGAATTTTTGCCCAACCGATATTTGATCGATAGGCTGTCCCGAGAGATTCGTCGCCTCGAGTCGAAATTGAACAATATCGTCTGCGGCTGAATTTCCGACTTGGACGGTGACTTTCGCTATCGATTGGAAGCCGCGAGTGTCGCGAATGGTGTACGTAAACTGGTCTGTACCCTGAAAGCCAACCTTAGGCGTATAAAGGATTCGATCATCCGTTGGGTTCGTCGGCGTACCATTGGTGTCGATAAACGTTTCGCCATTGAGCGGTTGAGTAACGCTGACAAGCGTAACCGGCGGACTATTTCCTGTTCGATCGTTACGCAATACGTCGATCGTATTGAAGGACGAATTGAGTGCGAGCGCGGTTGGTAGCGAGTCATCGACAGCAAACGGGAACTCGACTGTGTTCGGCACAATCTCGATGGAAGCCCGGCGATATCGAACTCTTTCTTTTGGCACTGCCGCATCTTCGCTGAACACTAGCACGTCGGTCGTTGGACTTGGATCCGCAGGATCCGTTGTAAACTCAGCAATCCCCGCCGAACGAGCTTCTAATGTAATCGTCGCCATGCGAACGGGCGGTGGTTGTGTGACGCCGTTCGTATTCGCGGTATTGGCACCTAATTGTGAGATGACTCCCGGGTTTGCATTGGAACCCCGGAGACCTTGGTTGTATGGGTTCACGAAGGTAACGTCGAAATCGAAGCTTCCGCCAACCGCTCCTGGAAGCGTGCTAACGAGATCCGAGTTGTACAAAAGGTCAAGATATGCAGCGAATACGCCTGGTCGTCCAGGCGAAGGAATATCGACGGCCGCTCGCAAGTCCGATACAGCCACATGCAATTGGAATTTATCGCCCTGTCGAACCGCTGGAATTGGATTCCCAAGGAGATCGGTAAAGCTAAGACTGATTTCAACCTTGTCGTCCGTTCGATCACCTTCAACAGTATGGATCGTAACGTTTGCTGTTGAGACCTTACCAGAAGCATCTCGCACGGTGTATCTGAAGGACTCTGTTCCGCCAAAACCGGTTCTCGGTGTGTATCGAAGGCTCAAGTTACCCTGACCAAATTCAACCCGGCCGCCTTTGTCCGGCACCGTGAAGCTGTCGATTACAAGCGCTCCAGTCGTGCCTTCGAGATCGTTGGCTAGAACGTTCAGTGGCAAATCGATCGAGTTCGATGGAATATCGTAAGAATCGTCGACAGCAAACGGATCAATCCTTCGGTCTTTCGTCGATACCGTTACCTTCGCCGTATCTTCTTTGCCCGTCGAAGTAAGTACGGTATAGGTAAACGTCTCGGTACCTACGAAACCACTTCGAGGCGTATAAAGAATGACCGATCCGCTTACGACAACGCTACCGCCCGACGAGCC
>JANPLJ010000507.1:0-3414 GCA_031426475.1 Pirellulaceae bacterium
CTTGGGATGTGTCTACTTCGTAATGTCGGATGGATCGGTCGATGCGATTTCCGATGCGACGGATGCTACCGTTCTTGATCACCTAGCTTCGCGAAACGACGGACAATTCCTCGCGATCAATCCATGAATCGATTCTGTCAACTCTATATCATCTTGATTACCGGCCTTGCAATGACTCTAGGCTGCACCCCTTCTGCACCGTCAGGAATCATCGTCCGAGGTTCGGTTACCGTTGAGGCGGCACCGCTGGACGAGGGCCTGATTACGTTGGTACCGACGGGTGGGACGACCGGTAAGAAATGTTCCGTTGAGATCCACCATGGCAAGTATGAGTTCGATGCCCTCCTTGGACTTGCGCCCGGTGAGTATCGCGTCGAGGTGATGGGGTTGCCTCCGGGAATCAAAGCGATGGCGGAGGGAAAACTCGTTGACCACTCAGATCCAAAACACAAATCGACCTACCGCGAAATCGCACCCGAATTCAATGAACGCAGTATCCTTCGATGTTCGCTGGTCGAAGGTCGCGAGAACACCGCAGACTATCAAGTGAAGTACGTCCCATAAGATTTCAATTTACAGGAGCTCTCTGAAATGTTTATGCAAGTTACGCGTCAGTCTGCCAAGGTTTGGCTAGCGATTGTCGCATCCCTTACGCTTGGATCCCACACCAATGCTCATTTTCCTTGGCTTGCGATAGACGGCGAGAATCGGGCAATTCATTTCTTCGGTGAATCGATTGCTCAGCGCGATTACAAGTTACCTGAGAAGATCGCTACGGCTGAGGTCCATTCGGTTGGCATCGATGGGACGGAGCACCAGATCGCCATGGAAAACATCGAAGCCAGCGGGTTCATCGGTCGTGTCTCGAGCGCACCTGTTGATCCAGTACAGCGAATTCAATCGAATGTCACCTATGGAATTTACGGTGGATCGCGACTTGACTACTACACATCCCATATTCCAGGAAAAATTTCCAAATCGTTCGATGTCTACGCGACTCAACCGTCAACCTCTCTCTTTCTGTGCTTTGCCATCGATACGCCAACGGGCGTCACTGTTCGTGTACTCTGGGATCGAAAACCCCTTGCCGATACAGAGGTCCGACTGTTTTCCGAAAAGGGAGACGAAAGAGCAATGCAAAAGACAGGAGCCTCCGGAGAAGTTCAGTTTACTGACGCGCAGGTTGAAGCTGGCTTGAATGGTGTGCTGGTCGGATTCGTTCAGAAAGACGAAGAGGGTCAGATTGGTGACCGCAAGTACAAGTCTGCTTCGCATTATCTTACGATGACATTCCGCGATCCAGAAGAATTAGGATCAGCTATCAAAATCGACGAAGCGGTTGGTCGATCGGATTTGGAATCGAACTCTAAGCCGGTAGCGAGTGCAACGAGAGAAGAAACAAACGGTCCAAAGCCGTATGCAGACTTGCCGTTGCCATTGACAAGCTTCGGTGCCGTTCGGCATGGAAGTAAGCTTTTCGTATACGGAGGACATACCGGAGAAGCTCATCACTACTCAACGCAAGAGCAGTCGGATTCGCTCTTCGCAATCGACCTCGAAGAACCCGATGCGGTCTGGAAAGAACTATCGAAAGGCCGTCGACTGCAAGGGCTCGGGCTAGTGGCGTATGGCGATTCAGTCATTCGTGTCGGCGGGTTTGAAGCCGTGAATGGCGTCGACGAAGAACACGATTTGCGTTCGTCTAGCGAGGTGATGGCCTTCAATCTGAAAACACAGACATGGACGAATCTCCCTGAGTTGCCCGAACCTCGTTCGTCCCATGACGCTTTGGTAGTAGGAGATCGATTGTACGTGATCGGTGGCTGGACGCTTCGCGGGACTGAGACCGAATGGCTATCGACGGCTTGGTCAATTCCATTGCCGGCAGAAGGAAAAAACTGGGAGGCGCTGCCGTCGCCTAACTTTGTTCGACGCGCGATTGCGCTAGCTGCGACGCAACACCGAATTTATGCGATCGGTGGAATGAACGAAAAAGGTGGTCCAACAACGGAAGTAGCTTTCTACGATATCGCGAGCGGCGAATGGAAGTCGGCTCCAGCGCTACAAGGGAAGCCTATGAATGGATTCGGAGCAGCTGCATGGAATCAAGGCGATACGATCATCGCGACGACATCGGAGGGTGATATCCAGAAGCTTACCTCCGACGCAACCGACTGGGAGATTGTAGGTAAAACACACGATGCGAGGTTCTTTCATCGGCTGCTACCCTATCGCAACGGCAAATTCGTTGCGTTAGGTGGCGCAAACATGCAGCAGCACCTCAAGTTCCCAAACCTTGAAATCATTTCTGTCCCTTAGAATCAATGCCTATAAGCGTTTCCGCTTGCGCGAGCTCTAGGAACTTTTCAACGGCTCGTCGATTGGATGCGAAGGCCATCTGGCTGAGTTCCTTTTCAGTCGGATGAAGGAAGTAGCACTCGTCGACTTCGCTCGGGTCAGTCTTCAACGAGTCTAGGGAATCGACGTAGCAACGAAAGAACACGTCCGAGACCGAATAGAGTAGCCCTCGATATGCGTACGAGTTCGGAAAGGAGGAGATGTAATTGAAGCGTGCGACTTTCAAGTTTGTTTCTTCGCGGACTTCTCGAAGCAATGCTTCTTCGACTCCTTCGCCCGCTTCGACAAAACCGCCCGGCAGCCCCAGCATGCCACGGCTCGGCTCATGAGCTCGTTTGAGAAACAGAACACGTCCCTCTTCATCGGTAACGATGGCCGCCACCGCGACGGTTGGACCAAAGAAGAAACGAAAACTACAACTTGTACATTGGAACGGATTGGCTCCCGTCGTTTCGGCCGCAGCCCCACACTTCGGACAAAACGCAAAGGCTTCCGGTAACGGTTGATTCATGTAGTAAACGCATTCTAGAAAAGTCGATGCCACCTATTTCCCGCACGATACGTGACCCACTATGGTTTCTTCGGCTGTCTTCTTCCAGGTCGGTAGCCAGTGTTCGCTCCATTGCGTTGTTCTTTTTTGGGCTGCTTTCGTAGCTCCGTCTTTGACGCATCGTCAGCGGCAGGGATAGTATGCACATAGTCACCTCGAAAACGATCACTGGCTTCTTTGCGTCTTGCCTCGAGCGCCTCTTTGGGAGGACGCCCCGGAATCAAGGAATCGCAGCCGTCACCGATCAAGTCGGTGCGTTTCGCCTTCAGAAGAGCTTCTCGAACTTCGAAATAGTTCTCTGGCTTAAAGAACTGCATCAACGCTCGTTGAAGCTTACGATCACTGAGTGCCTTGGCAATGTACACCGGCTTTTTGGTAAATGGATCGAGGCCCGTGTAGTACATGCTGGTTGCAATATCGAGCGGCGCCGGTATGAAATCCTGCACCTGATCGGGTTTGTAACCGTTTCGCTTGAGGAAGAGCGCCAGTTCGATCATCGATTCGAT
>JANPLJ010000508.1:0-5322 GCA_031426475.1 Pirellulaceae bacterium
CATCTGCGGCCCCCAAGACATCATCCGCAGCGGTGGACCCGGCTATCGGTTCAACGAATGGATCACCATCCGCAACGCAGAACCAGAGCCAACGTAAAAGGCCACCGTCCCAACCATCGAGCAAGCATTCCGCCGCGATCAGGTCCTCGATATCCTTCGCCGCGGCCAAATGCTCCGATCCACTAACATCGCCGTCGAACTCGCCTGCAGCGCCAAGACTGTGAAATGCGAGCTAGATAACATGAGAATTGATGGACTGGTAGAATTTGTTGGTCCGACGAAGACGGGAACTTATCAACTTCGAGTATAGGGCGATGTAACGTTTTGGGCGTTCAAACCATGTTAGGTTGGGAATTCTTTATCGATAAACAGTTGGACGGGGCATCCAAGCGCGGGATTCCTCGTCGACCGCTTGCATCCTGGAAAACGGGATTGAGCGGCATCGATTGGTTGGAGGAGCTAGTAAACCAAGGCCAAGCAGAGTTCTTAGGAGGCGATGGCTATCCGCTTCGATATCGAGCCAAAGCATCTGTACTCGCATTGAAGCTCCTTGCTGGCCCACCTGTGCATCGCGGTCCGCTCGTGATCGGGGACGATTATGTCATGGCACCTGACTACACGGGTGCCTTCACGATCGACCGAGCGAGATTTTCCGAATGTCAGCTCGATGAGATCTTGGAAATTGAGGCATGGGATTTGTCATGATGTTTAAGCACAATCGCGGAGGCAGTGAGGAAGCAACACGCCGGCAAGTGGGTAAGAAGTCCGGCGGGCGAAATTAACGATAGTGAAACTCACATGAGAATTTTGAGAAATTTAGGATATTTGACTTTAGTATCATCCGATGATACTATTTAGGCGAGAGCATGGGACCGAAGCACAGGAAGACTCTCGAAGCAATATTTGAGGACCCGGTCAAGTCAAACATCGTTTGGCGCGACATAGAAGCCATGCTTAGTGCAGCAGGTGCGGAGATCAGCGAAGGAGCCGGATCCCGGGTACGAATTGTCCTAAACGGTATCAGGGCGGTGTTTCACCGTCCTCATCCTAAGAAAGAAACAGACAAGGGAGCTGTCAAATCGATGCGACGGTTCCTGACTGAAGCGGGAGTTACGCCATGATGGATTACAAAGGTTATATTGGCACTGTCGAGTATGACGATGATGCTGAGATTTTTCACGGGGAAGTTATCAATACCCGCGATGTAATTACTTTTCAGGGGCAAAGCGTCGCGGAAATAAAGCAGGCTTTCAGGGATTCCGTTGACGATTATCTAGAGTTCTGCTCAGAGCGGGGAGAGACCCCTGACAAACCATTTTCTGGCAGATTCGTAACGCGAATTTCCGCCGAACTTCATCGAATGGTCAACATCGCTGCGGCCGTGAGCGGCAAGAGCCTCAATCATTGGGTCGCAGAACAACTTCAGTCAGCCGTCCAGGGCATAAGCGTAGCCAAAGTATCAGGCAAAAGAGCAGCCGCCAAGTCGAAGGTGCCGAAGAAGGACCCCAATCGAAAACGGAACGTAAAGCGTCATGCATAAATACGTACTGCGATTAACTGTGTGATCGCCGCTGCAATCGGAATGCAATGGAAAATCGTGTCGCCGCAAATGCAAGTTTGGCGCGAGGGTGAAAGATGTTCAAATCCCATCGCAGTCAAAAACATGCACTGTTGCGATGCCGAGCGGGGCATAAGTCGTTCGATTGGATGGACATAGGAGGCTGGACGCAGCAGCGCATCCAAATAGCCATCGCGAGTCGGATTTCGATCCACGAATTTCGAAGGGAAACTGGGGGGCGTGAAAGAACTAGCGGGTTCCGCATTCGAGGTGGCAGGATTCGAACATCGGTGCAATTAATAAGTGACCGTGCGCGTCCGTCACGCTACCACGTGAGATGTTCACAGGAGGCCATCCTCGATCATTACTTTGTCCCCAGTCACAAAGGATGGTTCGACGATTTACTCGGGCGCCTCTAACCAAGTGCGGACCCACATGCCGTGGGGGTGTGTCAGGGGTCCGCAGCAATGCGGCCCCAATGCCGATCGCTTTATTCAGTCGTTACGATTTCTGACGATGGCCATTTATTGTTTCGACGACGCTTTGATTCCCAATTTTCTCAACCGAGTATTAATACCGGATGTCACCTGCTCGCGAAGGTGAGCTGGGAGTTTCGCCAGCTGGCTTTCCAATGCGTCTTCTGATTCGAGTCCAGCCGCCTCCATCGCCTTCAAGGCGTAGAGTAATGCTCCCATGCTATGGTCGGCGGCATGCGCCGTTGCTACGGCCTGTCCGGCCGCACGAGCCGCGGCAATCGCTGCCTTGTCTGTTGATTCCCTCGCTGCAGCGTGTGAAGCCAACGATGCTTTCATGGCCATGCCGGTTTTGACGTTTCCGTCTGCCCAGTCCCGAGCAACCTCTAACGCCTTTTTTGGCCGCTCGTCAGCACTGTGCTGCGTAAAAAATTGCAGTACTTCCTCCGCACAATCAGAAGCCCAACGAGCCAAGAAGACATGGCTAGGTTTATCAAGCGGTCCACCTCGGTGAACTGCCACAAAGCGTCGATCTCTCATGTTGACTTCAATTCATCAAAGCGACTCATTAGGCCCAAACGCCAAAGGTCATTCATGCCCCCGTCATGCGACACTCCATTTAAAAAAAACACCTACAGGGGCGTCGGTGGACCGCATTCTTCTGTCGTGATTTTCTCGGATCACGGTTCCATGTTTGAACGATGTCGATTTCTTCGCAAACACCATTTTAGAGCGATCGACATCAGGAATGCAACGGTCGCGCCCAATCCAATCGATTGAAGCACGCCTTGAGAAATCCACCATATAAGGTACCAACGCCCTTGAAAAGAATCCAACGAATATGGCGTATAAAACGTGTAAGAAGATTGGTGTCGCCAAGTTGCAATCAGCATAAACACAAAACCGGCAAGGAATCCAAGCCAAACGACTAGGCGATTCGTCAAATCGAAACGAACCTCTTTATTTTCCCTTCGTTCGGTTGATCGATATGGGTTATCGGAAGGCATGATGGTCTGTGCCCCAGAGATAAGCATCTTTCCGTATGACAATCATCGCGACAATTTTTTCAATTCGACGTGTAATGGCGAGTGCGTTACGAACACGATCCCTTCGGAAACGCTTTGCGGTATGCGTTATATCCGCAATTTGTTTGTCCAACCTAGAAGCAGCGGTTCGGCGAATCAAAGCCTGCCAATGGGAGCTAGAAAACGCCAGACTCCGCGATACGGCGCGTGTCAGGCGCGGATTGCATCCGGAGCTTGATGGCCGGGTTCGCTGCGGCGCATGGTTAGGCCGCTCAGTCCACATACTCTCCGAAATTGTTTACCAACTCGCTGAACTGTCTCAAGAACTCCTCGTTCACGTTCCGGGGGTAGGAAAGGTGAACCGACAGGTGAGCGTCACGCTTCGGAGAGTAAGGTGCCATCCCCAAGACCTTGAAGTAGCGCTTGTCGAATGTCTGCGGCACGGCTGCCGCCCCCTCGTAGCGCCCCTTCTGAAGCATAACATCGCAGAGAATGCCACCTGGCTTAGGGCCACGCTCCTCCCACGGATCCTGCCACTCACCGGTCTTGAATGCTTCGTGAACAATAAATACTCGTGTGTCGTGCTCGAAGTGCATCTTGTCCTTGAGCAGGTGCGACGTGATTTTGGGATAGTGACGGTGGAAGAGGTTGCGCAACTCCGAGTAAAACCGCTTTAGCGCGGGGTTCTGCAATGCCTCATCCTCCGCTCCGGCGGTCGGCAGTCCCAAACATGCAAGGCAAATGATGCATAGGAGCGTGAAGTGTCGAGTCTTGATTGTGTTCATAGAGTGGTGGTGGTCCAGCGGCATAACGAATCCATCTAAGTCCAGGTTCGGGGGTGGGAGCCATTCGAATGTAATCTGACGACTCAGATCCGAGAAGCTGACACGTCGCAACACTCGGTGCTGAGCGTCGGGCTAAGAGCTACTCAGGTGAGAGTCGCACCCACTTGTCTTTAAACCATTTCCAGTACGCACATGCAATCGATTGTTCGTGCGTTATACGTTACGGTTCTATTGGTGAAAAATTGCAAGGTCTTTCGCGATCGACGGTGTAAGGTAGCGATTCCGGCAAACACTAAAAAGATGGATGATGGTTCCGGAATGCTTGTTGCTTGCGTGATTATTCGCATATTATCGCCAACAGTCCCGAACGCGAACGAGAAGTCAATCCTTCGTCGGTCAGCGCTCAAAGTGAAGGGGTCATCACCAAACCGTACCTCAAGTGGCTCGCGACCGTATGCGATCCCAGCTCTACCTAGAATTTGATTTGATACATCGTGAGTGTCCCCATCCATTCCTCCGTTTACGGTGTTGACGCCGTTAAAAGTCCCAACAATTATTCCGAGTATGTCGCGATCGAAAACAAGCGTTCCGGAAAGCAATCCCGACGTGCGGTTTATGGGATCAACATGGATATAGTAACTGTCAACGATCGTTCCAACTCCAATGGTGCCGATGCTCAAGTCGGGTTGTAGAACAACGGTACCGGGAATCGATACGTCAACCGTCAAAGGTACAGGCAATGAAAAATTTTGCCTCTCCATAAAGAATCGGATGGACGTACTGCTCTCCCAATTCCCTGGAGTTATATTCGCAGGAGGTGGAGTAGTGATGTCGACAACGCCCGGAGTCCAGAAAATTAGGGCAGCGTCGAGCGACCGCATTGATAGACAAGTGACCGATGCCACGAAAAAAACCATTCTTGCGATCATGATCTAACCCGTGACGTAAAAAAATCGGATGAATAAGAGCAGCTACCATCGTAATCTTGGAGGGACGCGAACACAATTCGCACGAAAGAATCCATGTAAGTCCTGGGGTTGGAGTGGGAGCCATTCTTACAAAATCTCGCGACTCTAACGCGAAATGATGATGCGTTGCACCACTCGATACTGAGCCTGGGGTTAGCAGCCACTCAGACGGGAATCACACCCGCTCGTTATCAATACATTTCTAGTTCGCACATGGATCGATCTGTTCGCCCTTTGTCTTGGGTTTAGTCGGTGACAAATCAGTCTCTTGCGACAAAAGGTAGTTCTGCCGTGACGGTGGACTACGGCGTTTCCGAAAGGGCTCGAACGTAATTATCAACCAGCACCGGATACCGTTTATCGGTAGCCGGATGAAAGTTTGAACGCAAATCAATCAATCCCTTGAGAACCTCGTCGAATTTTCCCTTCTCAAGTTCTTCGATCGTGTTTTGGATAAGATTCATCGTTACTCCAGATAAGTAAATGTTTGATCGAATGTGATCGAGTGAACCA
>JANPLJ010000509.1:0-5390 GCA_031426475.1 Pirellulaceae bacterium
CTTTTGAACGAAGCAATAGTCATGAGAATTTCAAAGCGATGCGGCGATCAGTGTGTTGCGAAGGAGCATCGCGATCGTAAGAGGTCCGACACCTCCGGGGACAGGGGTGATCGCTGAAGCGATTTTCGAGACGTTATTGAAGTCGACATCGCCGACTAAGCCATCGTCTTTGCGGTTGATACCGACGTCGATGACAACGGCACCCGGTTTGACCATATCGGCGGTGATCGCCTCAGGGCGACCGATGGCGACGATTAAGATATCGGCTTGTCGAGTGATCGCGGCTAGGTTGTCGCTTTGCGAATGAACGATCGTTACTGTTGCGTTTGCGTTGCTGGGACCGAGTGGTCCTTCTTTTTGAACGAGCATCATGGCCATCGGCTTCCCGACAATGTCGCTTCGACCCACGACGACTGCATGCTTGCCGGCGACTGAAATTCCGCAGCGTCCCAACAATTGCATGACGCCATGCGGGGTACAGGGCAGAAATCGCGGACGACCTTGCGAAATTAAGCCGACGTTTTCGGGGGCGAACGCATCGACGTCCTTTTTCGGAGAAACGGTGTCCAAAACGCGGCGTGTGTCAATATGCCGCGGCAAAGGTAGTTGCACCAAAATCCCATGAATCAAAGGGTCAGCGTTGAGTTTCTGAAGTAGGGAAAGCAATTCAATTTCTGTGGTTTCCTCGGGTAATCGATGGAGTTGGCTGCCCATCCCCGCTTTCTCGCACGCGCGCTCCTTGTTGCGAACATATACTTGGCTACCAGCGTCATTTCCTACAAGGATCGCCGCCAATGTCGGTTGAATACTCGTTCGCTCGCGAAATGCCGCGACTTCAATGGCGATTTCTTTGCGAATAGCTTCTGCGATCGATTTGCCGTCTAAAAGATGAGGTGTATTCATGCGAGCAGTGTAATCGGAGTGACGTGGCCTGAAAATCGATGATTTGGTATAAGGAAAGCTTGAAGTTGAAGGTTGAGAGTTCAACCCTCAACATTTAACCCTCAACTTTTAACGCAAAACTATGTCGGACGAAGAAAAACTTAGCCCGGTCGAAATCATCAAGGATTCTAGCAACTATCTGCGTGGGACGATCCTACCGGAGCTGACTGCGGATACGCCCAAGTTTGGCAAAGAAGATGCTCAACTTCTTAAATTCCACGGCACGTATCAGCAGGATGACCGGGAAGCTCGTACGACGAGCAGTGAAGGCGGGAAGAGCGAGAAAGCCCATAGTTTTATGGTTCGCTGTCGTATTCCGGCGGGGATTATGACGAGCGAGCAGATGTTGGCCTTGATGGATTTGAGTGATGAGATCGGCAACACGACCGTCAAAGTCACGACTCGGCAGAGCATTCAATTACACGGAATCATCAAATCGAATTTGAAGAAGTGCATTCGCCGTATCAATGATATCGGTCAGAGCACTCTTTCAGCTTGCGGTGACGTCAATCGAAACGTCATGGCTTGCCCGGCTCCTTATCAAGATGGCTTGCGTCCCCAAATACAGAAACTCGCCTATGACATCGCAATGCATCTTGCGCCTAAGAGTCGAGCTTACTATGAGCTTTGGTTGACCGATCTTGATTCGGGTGAGCAAACCTTGGCGGGTGGGAGCGATGAGTTTGTCGAACCGATCTATGGAAAGGTTTATTTGCCGCGTAAGTTTAAGACCGCCATTGCGTTGCCGAACGACAATTGCGTCGATGTCTATACGAACTGCTTGGGATTCATCGCCGTTATCCGCAACGGAGAGATCGTCGGTTACAACGTCTCGGTTGGCGGTGGCTTGGGGACGACTCCGGCGATCAAGAAGACGGCACCGATGCTTGCCAGACGTATGGCTTTCGTGACGCCGGATCAAGCCGTCGGAGTTTCGGAAGCCGTTGTTAAGGTCCAACGCGACTTTGGCAATCGCGGCGATCGCAAAGTCAGTCGATTGAAGTACTTGATTGCGAACCGAGGAATTGAATGGTTTCGCAGCAAGGTCGAAGAATACTATGGCAGCAAACTTCAAGATTGTACCATCGATGAAGTCACCGAGCACAACGATCATATCGGCTGGGATGCGCAAGGCGACGGATTGTGGTTCTACGGCTTCAACGTCGAAAACGGTCGATTGTACGATAATGATAATCGACAATGGAAAGCAGCGTTGCGGGAGATTTGCACGACGCTCAAGCCCGAGATACGCTTGACGGCACATCAGAGCATCCTCTTTTGCAATATCAAGCCAGAAGATAAATCGAAACTTGAATCGATGATCAAACGCCGTGGGCTACCTCTGAGCGAAGAGGTTTCGAATGTGCGGCGATGGTCAATTGCCTGCGTGGCGCTTCCGACCTGCAGTCTTGCGATCACCGAAAGCGAGCGAGTCTTGCCGAGTGTGATCGATCAGATGGAGGTCGAACTTGAAAAGCTCGGTTTGGAAAAAGAGAAGTTCACGGTTCGCATGACCGGGTGCCCCAATGGTTGCGCTCGCCCCTACAACGCCGACATCGGATTAGTGGGTAAAGCGAAGAACAAGTATACGCTATTCGTAGGCGGAACACGGATCGGAACGCGCCTAGCGTTTATCTACAAAGATCTCGTACCTTTGGAAGAAATTGTCCCGACGCTCAAACCGTTGTTTGTTGCCTTCCGCGACCAGCATCAACCCGACGAGAGCTTTGGAGATTTCTGTAATCGCTTGGGAAACACAAGACTATTGGAATTAAGTCCCGGATAAAGTGTCGTTTTCACGTTTACCATCGGTTTTGAAACCGATAGCCCCTCGTTTTTCCGGCATATTCTCGCGTTTTTGGGTCGTCGAATTACGATAGGTAATACAATGACCACTACCCAATCGCGACTGACTTTTATCGACGGCGTGCGAGGAATCGCTGCGTTATGTGTTTTGGCGTCGCACTTGATAGAAGAGCTCGTCCCGAATAGCCACTATTGGTCCCGCAATTGCTTCAACTTGGGTGAGCTGGGAGTGGTCGCTTTTTTCTTAGTAAGCGGATTCGTAATCCCGTTGTCACTGGAACGAAGCAGGTCTGTTGCTGCGTTTGCGATCGGTCGTTGTTTTCGAATCTATCCGCTGTATCTAGCCGCGCTAGTCGTCTCGGTTGCGATGGCTTGGAAGGGATTTCATCCTTTTGACGAAAGTCTGGGGAGTGATCAGCCAAGGTTTTGGTTGACGCACCTTCTCATGATTCAGGAGTATGTTGGCGAAGGAGGCAAAAACATAGTTGAGGGGAGCTGGACGCTGATCCTCGAGATCGTCTGGTATATCGGGATGGCTCTGCTATTTATGCTGGGGCTAAACCGGAAAACTCAATTGTTGGCGTTGGTGACTGCGTTCGGTATCGCCGGTATCGCGTTCGCTTCATGGTATTCTGATCGTCGCGTGCCGATGGGGCGCCTCTGTCTGCTTCAGGCTTGTATTGTCGGGATGATTTGCTTCCGGGCTAACCAGAACGAGATAAAGCTACGCGAGACACTCCTTTTGCTGAGTGTGAACATGGTTTCGACCGGCATTGCCCTTTGGGTTTCTTTTGGATATTTCCAGCATAAGGAATACGCTTTGAGTGCGGTCGCCCCATCGTGGATTGCCGGCTACGCCCTATTCCTAGGCTTGTTTTTTATGAGAACGTCACGATTGGCGAATTCTTGGCTGCTTGATTACATCGGCGAAATTAGCTATTCGGTTTACTTGCTTCATCCGCTCTTCATATTTGCGCTATTGCCATGGTTGGGGCAGAGCTGGCTCGCCATTGTTGGATCGATTCTGATTACGCTGCCAGCCGCTCATTTTTCCTACCATTGGATCGAGAAGCCAGGCATTCGGCTTGGAAAACAGATCGCCAAAAAACTGCATCCCGCGTAGCTCGGAGCTGTAAGCAGGAGGCTTGTTCAAGACGCGGGTTGTTTTGGTGCGTCAACGTCCCACAGAGTGACGTACCCACTTTTTCGAGGATTGGAAAGCCGACCTTCGAGGCTTGGAGGGAATTCTAGTTCGCTTTTGGTTAAGTCGTCGATTCGCTTGGGCAAGCATACGGGATCTACCTGGATGAACACCGTAAACTTGGCATCCGGGGCGTATTCAACAAAGTGGGCTTCTAATCCAGAATAATGGCGAATCAATTGCTTGTGAAATTTATCGCTTGCAACAATCGCATTCGGGTATTGTAACGGCAACTGCTTGCACACATCGTAAAGGTCGCGGTGGTAGCCGCGAAGGTATGCACGATTGTCGGCCAGCAACCATTGACTAGACGGCCCCATGCTATCGCCATCTCCGTGGAAGATGAGGATGGCGTCGAAGGCCAGCAGTCCGACAATCCAAATAGCAAAAAATAATCTCTGTTGAACAACGATTGTTTTCTGAGTTCCGCGTATCGTCTCGACAAACCGCGAATGAACATCGTGAAGTCCTCGAAAGAAATAATCGAGTAAGAAAGGAGCTAGCGGAATCGCATAGCGGGATTCCTTATAAGCATAGGACGCGAGCAATAAAAAGATCGTGACAAAAAAGACATCCGTTGCAAGCCAACCACACTTGCGAATTCGAATCGTAAATCCCCAGAGCGTAATCGTAAAAAACAACCAAACTATCCCGAGGAATAGTGGGGAGAGCGAGGGCGCAAGAGTCAGTACGACGTTCTCGAATTGCGTAAACAGGTTGATGATTGGCTTGGACATCTCGACCGGGCGCGGCAGGCTCCAGAGGGCGTTACCATGGTACTCGTAGTTGCTCGCGGCTGCCGTTCCATGTTGAATGCAGTACTCAAGCCAAAGCTTCCACGCGAAGAAAATCGTAGCTCCGATCACAGACGCGAGTAGCTCAAGCCATCCCGGCAAGACTCGCTGTACCCAACCGACAGACTTCGATTTCCACGCAATCTCCATGAACTGAAAAACTAGGCATACTCCCAAAATAACACCCTGCCATCGCGTCAACGATACGCAACCGAGAACGATCCCGCAAAGTATGGCAACGACAAGGCTACGTTTCTGACGAAGCGATGCGACAAGCAAGAAGAAAATCATTGAAAAAACAAAATACAGAAAATCTGCTTGTCCAGCGCTGCCGACGCACAGCGAGGTCGGAAAAATTGCGATGAGGATACAACATAGCGTTGGCCGAAGTCGCGTCTCGGATACCATCAGGCGATGGGCAAGCAACAGCGACACAAGGACCGCAAATCCGTTAACAATCTTTGCAAGATAGTATTCACGAAGGCCCGACAGAACCATGGCGAGTGCAACGATGCTGGACTGTAAGGGCGGCCAATCGACGATCCATTTCCCCTGCTCCATGAACCCTTCTCCCGCCGCAATCGACAACGCGCCATGATAATACGTTACGTCGTCACCGTTTTGTGGCGGAACGTATCGATTGAAAG
>JANPLJ010000510.1:0-2347 GCA_031426475.1 Pirellulaceae bacterium
GAAGAAGGAAGGCTTGCTGTGATCGATTTGTAGCTGTTCAGTTGTCGTCCCGTTGGCGTAAAGCCAACGGAAACGTCCGAAATTCGACGCCTTGCGAAAGCCTTGACGGCTTCCGCTACCGATCGGCAAGCATTGTCGGAATTTCGGTGGCGTTCAGCGAAAAGTGTCCGAAATCTCATGTTTTCGTCTATTTTCACGCCAGATTCTTTGGAATAGCGAGTTCCCTTCCATTTGTTGGTAGAGATTTGCTAAGGGGCCTAGTTAGACTGGAATTCTGGTCTCGGGAATCATAACTCAGCGAACATGCAAGAGCGGATAAAATATGGCTCGTTCGAAACCTGATCGAATCGGAATGGGGGGGCAATCCAATGCGAATCCACGTCGACGCGACAACCTGCGCAAAGGCACGCAGTTCCGGCATCGTTTTCGGCAACTGTTGATCGAATCGCTCGAAGATCGACGACTGATGGCTCGGCAAGTGACGGGGACACTTTCCGCCGACGATAGTTGGTCTGGAACCATTCATGTTACTGGCGACGTAATTGTTCCCAGCGAACGACGGCTAGATATCGCGGCTGGTACCGTTATTAAGTTCGATACTGGTAAATATCTCCAGTTCAACGACGGTAGTATCCTCAACGCAATGGGTTCGGCAACTTCGCAGATTGTATTCACGAGCTCTCAAGATGATACGGCGGGTGAAGATCTCACGCCTGGGGTTGAGGGGGTTCCGCGGCGTGGCCATTGGGAGTCGTTGTACGTCAACACAAGCAGTGCAACTCTTTCTTACGTAAATGTTCGTTACGCTGGCAACGTCAGCAACCCTGGCAACACCTTTGGACCCTATCGTGTTCCGTCGCTTCATATCGGCACGAACGCCACACCGAACTTTCTGAATGTCAGTCTTCAAGATGGTGAGAATGCCGCGATCGATATTCGCGGCAACGCGACATTCGATAACGTCAGTGTTGAAAGGTTCGGCGGGGTCGCATTTGCGCAACGACTCAATCTCAGTCCAACATATCGAAATCTAACTGCAAGCTCGAATGGAGGGAATTACGTCCAGGTCGATGGCGGAACATTATCCGAAATAGAATCGTGGAGCTTTGGCGGATTGCCGGCTCATCTCGCAGGCGATGTGATCGTTGGTACGAATGGAGAGCTGAACCTTACGCCAGGAACGATACTTAAACTCCGCGAAGGCGTTTACATCCATGCCCAACAAGGAGCGATCAAGGCGCTCGGGACATTGTCGCAACCGATCATCATCACTAGCGACCGCGACGACACGGTCGGAGGCGATTCCAATGCGGATGGAACGGCTACGGTCGGCGGGCCTGGTCAATGGGAAGCGATGTACGTCGATAACTCGCAAACTAGACTCGAAAATGTCGAAGTTCGCTACGCAGGGAATGTTGCCAATCCAGGCAATACCTTTGAACCGTATCGAGTCTCAGCGGTCCAGATTCGCGGAACAGCCGCGCCGACAATTCAAAATCTAAGTGTGCGCTTTGCCGAGAACGTCGGGGTGAGTGTTCTCGATTCGGCCGCTCCTCGCCTTGAGAATCTCCGCGTTGAGAACTCGGGCCGCGATGCTTTGTTCCAGAGTTTGAATGCGAATCCGTTCTATAGTAACCTTGTTTTGCTCGCCAATGCGACCAATCGTATCAACGTCCAATCAGGGACGATCACAGCGGATCGGACTTTCAACTTCTATGGGAATACAGTCTATCTTGCCGATGATCTGATCATTGCGCCGAATGTCACGTTGACGCTCGTACCAGGAACGGTCATCAAATTCGGGACCGGAGCCTATCTCCAAGCACAGGGAACGCTCACCGCAATCGGGACCACAGAACAACCGATCGTTTTTACCAGCCTGAGAGATGACTCGATCGGTGGCGATACCAACAATGATGGGGCCACGACTGCCGGTGGGCCAGGTCAATGGGAATCGCTGTATGTCGATAACTCGACAACGCGACTGGAGCATGTCGAAGTTCGCTACGCGGGAAACGTCGCGAATCCTGGCAACACGTTTGAACCGTATCGCGTGGCCGCGGTCCATGTTCGTAACGCATCCTCGCCAGTCTTTCGAGATTTGAAGATTCTCCATTCCGAGAACATTGGGTTGCAAGTAGAGCAATCGGGGGCACCTCGTTTAGAAAATGTCACGATCGAAAAATCGGGACGTGAGGCAATCTATCAACAACTCACTGCTGCTCCGATCTACTCGAATCTGCGTTTCATCAATAACCTTGCCGATCGAATTACCGTTCAAGCCGGGACCATCGGTACCGATCGTACTTTTGATTTCAACAGTTATCCAGTCTACATTGCTGGCGAC
>JANPLJ010000511.1:0-3802 GCA_031426475.1 Pirellulaceae bacterium
TTCTCGATGCTCAGCCGCACATCGCAAGTCACCATCAAACGATAGATCGCAGCTCGAAAGGCGATACCTACTGCGCTTCCTCCGAAGTCTTACGACATCGGCTACAAATTAAAACCCTAAATTTATCTGGACAAAACACTAGGCCTAGGCGATCTCAACAAACGCGAGTATCAATGCAGTTTTGGCAGAGATGCCGTTGAACATTTCCTCCGTTTGATTCGCTCATGACTTACTCGAAACCAGCCCTCATCGAAATTATTCGCGAACATGCTCTGCGGTTCGGTGACTTCACACTCGCCAGTGGCAAAAAAGCATCGTATTACCTTGATTGTCGCCAAGTAACATTGCACCCTGATGGACTCCAGCAAATTGCTGCCGGCATTCTAGAAGCGATCCATCGTCAATTTGGGACCAATTTTCCGGATTGCGTCGGGGGAATGGCAATCGGTGCCGACCCCATTACGGCTGGAATCGTCTTTTTGGCGGGACAACAGAACACGCCACTTCGCGGATTTATGGTACGAAAAGAATCAAAACAACACGGTATGGGACGTCTTGTCGAAGGCCCTGTAACCAGCGGAATGAAGTGTATCATCGTTGAAGACGTTGTTACCAGCGGAGGCAGCGCGCTGCAAGCAGTCGACGCCGTTCGTGCTTTCGGTATGGAAGTCATGGGTGTAATGGCTGTCGTCGATCGACTCGAAGGAGGCCGAGCAGCCTTTGAAGCAGCTGGGATTTCCCTAATGACACTACTGACGATTAAAGACTTTGGAATCGCTTCGGCTTAGCTGAAGGAATAACTCTTGGAAACCAGCCTGCATCGGACGCTCAAGGCCCACTACGCATTTGATCCAACTCAAACGGAAATTCGGCTCGGCAAGTATCGTATCGACGCCATCGATGAGAAGGGGCGACTGGTCGAAGTCCAGCATGCCAAGTTAGGAGCGATCCGCGACAAAATCGCAGACCTTTTGGATAACCATACGGTGCGAGTTGTTAAACCCATCGTCGCCAACAAGTGGATCGTGACGCTCGACCCCAAAAAAGGTTCCGTCGTCCGACGGCGTCGAAGCCCCAAGCGCGGTAGTCACTTAGATATTTTCGCTGAATTATTGCATTTTACTCGAGTTTTTCCGCATCCTCGGCTGATCTTGGAAGTCCCGTTGATCGATGTCGAAGAAACGCGGATGCCCAAAAAGAAACGCTGGCGGCGAGCGAAACCGTACCAAATCGTCGACCAATGTGTTCTCTCCGTCGGAGATAGCCTGTGGTTGACCCAGGCAAGCGACCTTTTCGCTCTCGCCAACGTTCCTTCGGAAACAGTTTTTGACACAGCCATGCTAGCCGCTTGGCTAGAAAAACCTCGTTGGTTCGCGCAACAAGCGGCTTACGTCCTGAGTCGATGTGGAGCTTGCGTCGAGGCTGGCAAGCGAGGCAATAGTCGGCTCTACCAATCTGTTCCAGCCAAAATCGTCAAACCGCCGACGAAACGCCGAAAACGCGCTGCATAACCCCATACTACCTCATTTTTCCAATCGTGTTCTTTACGTAGCCAACGTCGCCAAGACGGTGGATGAAGTGCGAGGAACGATCGATTCTCGAAGATATACCAGATGCGAGCGTTCCACGCTCGTGGCGAGCGTGGCTACAGTTGAGGGTGACCATCGAGAGATGTCCAATTTCTCCGGAAATCGCTGAATTAGCTTGGGTTGTCCACTCGAAGCCTTGGGCCTTGCCTGATACGATTCTAGCTCGATTTTCGGTCTTCGCTCCATTTAAAAGTGTGTATCAACGGCATCATGAAAGCAATCGCGGTTCGTCCAGGTCAACCCAATAGTGTCCACCAACGTGAGATTGCCAAACCCAGTCTCGATAAGTATCCGAACGGAAATGGCGTGCTTGTCAAAGTCCTCAAAGTCGGGGTCGATGCGACAGACCGAGAAATCAATGACGCACTTTATGGCAATTCCCCACCAGGCGATGACTACCTCGTCCTTGGCCACGAATGCTTTGGAATCGTTGAAGCCGTCGGCAACAAAGTGACATCCGTAAAACCAGGTGATTATGTGACCGCCACTGTTCGCCGTCCTGGAGGTTCGATCTACGACATGATCGGCACCTACGACATGACCAGCGAAGAAACCTACTACGAACGCGGTATCAATTTACTTCACGGTTATCTAACCGAGTATTTTGTCGAAAGCCAAGACTATATCGTTAAAGTCCCGAAAGGACTTAAACACCTTCACGTCTTAATGGAACCGATGAGCTGTGCTGCGAAGGCAATCCATCAAGCCTACGAAGCCCAACGACGCATGCGAGTCTGGCGTCCCAAGCGAGCGTTCGTTTTGGGCGCTGGACAAATTGGATTGCTTTCGACACTTGTGCTGAAACTTCGCGGGCTAGAAGTCTATACACTCGCCCGAGCGGCTGGTCCGCACTTGAAGAGCGAAATTGTAACGGGGCTGGAAGCCACTTATGTTGCAACATCGCAAACATCGCTTCAGGATCTTGCGAAGAAAGTTGGTAAGGCCGACTTGATTGTCGATGCCACAGGATCTTCGAAGATCGCCTTCGAGGCGATGCAAGTCCTCGGCCATAACGGCGTCTTGGTTTGGACCAGCATCACCGGTGGCAAAGCCGAAACTACCGTTCCATCCGACAAATTGAATATCGAATGGGTCCTCGGAAATAAACTACTCGTTGGATCCGTGAACGCCAACAGCGAACACTTCGAAGCGGGTATTAAAGACTTAGCGCTCGGCGAAATGATGTACCCGAATGTGCTGCAAAAGATTTTGACGAATCCCGTTGATGGCTTGGATCAGTACAAAGAGATGATGCGGCTGCTGGTTGAAGATAACTCGGCGCTGAAGGTTTACGTGAATGTTGCGGAGGAGTGAGTTGATTGATGATTGATGTGAAGTGGTTCGCATTATTCGGACCACTTTGATGATTGATGATTGATGATTGATGATTGATGAACGATGAACGATGATCGGTTTAGCATGACCTCCTGAAAAACAAAGCCCCAACGGGGCGGCCCTATGTCAGCCCAGGGTGAAGCGAAGCGCAACCCTGGGTTACGGAGCGACACATTGAACAAAGCCCCAACGGGGCGGCCCTAGTTATTCCCACACGTACCGTTCGTCGATCTCGATGTTATGGAGACGACAAAGCTCTCGGAACTCATCTTGAAAGGAATGCTTTCGATGGTGTTCTTCTTGATTGACAATATATTTCTCAACGGATGTGAGATTTGATTCACTAACGGAAAAAACCCCGTATCCAGATTGCCATGCAAAGCTTGTGTTACCAGCCGACTGTCGTTTGACCCATTTCGTCGTTTCGGTTTTGGCTTTTTGAACCACATCCATGATTGCAAATTTTCTGCTGAGCAAGAAAAGCGCATGCACATGATCTTCAACACCGCCAATGGACAGCGCGGGTGAATCGACTGAATCGCGAAGGATCGTTGCCATGTACGCATAGAGATCCTTTCGAATGCACTCGTCACGAAGCCACGGTGTTCGATGCTGGGTACTAAATACGAGATGAACCGAGACTTTTGCCAATGATTGCGACATCCTAATTGCCCTTATAATAAGAATTTACTGCTGTCCCGTTGGGGCTTTCGTTCTATTTTATCACGTTACCCAGGGTTGCGCTTTGCTTCACCATGGCGCTGACATAGGACCGCCCCGTTGGGGCTTTGTTCATCGTGGCCGATCGGTTTACCCAGGGTTACGCTTCGCTTCACCCCTCGCGCTGACCTAGGGCCGCCCCGTTGGGGCTTTGTTTT
>JANPLJ010000512.1:0-5202 GCA_031426475.1 Pirellulaceae bacterium
CGCCATCGATGGCCAAATCCGCGTTGAGACCCGAAGCGATATTCTCGTTGGGAGTCGCATACGAAGAGCAAAAGCAAGCCAAGCTTGCAGTCGAAGCATACCAATTATTTCTGAAAAGCTTTCCGAAAAATCGACTCGCGCGAGACGCACGCTTGCGACTTGGCGAACAGCTTCTCGCAATCGACAAGCCATCGGAGGCAATCGAGCACTTTGAAGCCATCAGTAAAGTCGAAGGCGATATGCAAGACTATGTATTGTATCGTTACGGCTATGCCTTGGCGAAAGCAGGTAAGTTTTCTGAATCATCCGATGTCTATAAAATACTTAGCGAAAAATTTCCAAACTCGACGTACGCATCGGGATCGTCGTTGGCGGCGGGCCAAGCATTGATGCGAGACAAAAAATACGACGAAGCTGCGACCTACTTTCAGAGGTTGTTACCGAACAAGGACAATACGGCAGCAGAAGCTGCTCATCTTCTTTGTCAAATAGCTCTCATGAAAGGAGCGACGGCTGACGCCATTCCGATAGCAAGAAAAGCTCTCGAATGGTCGTCGTCGAGTCCTCGATTTGTTGCTCTCAAAATGGACCTTGCTGAGGCACTCGCAACGGTCAAAGAGTCCCAACCGGAGTCGCGCGCTCTGTTCGAGCAGATCGCTGTCGAACACGCAGACGACCCGCTCGCCCCTCGAGCCGCTTACAACGCGGCCTTCAGCGCATTGCAATCGAGTCAACTTGCGGATGCCCAACGTTGGAGTGAACAGTTTGCCAAGAACTACCCCAGCGATCCGCTCTCGCCCGATGTCGCTTACGTCTTTGCCGAATCGACGTTGCAGCTGGGCCAGTTTGCTGAAGCGGCAACGGCCTTCGAACAGTTAATTGCGGCCCAGAAAGACAATCCGTCGCGAGAGACATGGGAGTTGAGGCTCGGTCACGCCCGCTACATGGGAAACCAACTGGACGAAACGATTTCGAAAATGCTAAAGCTCGCAAAGAGCTCAAAGGATACAAGTGTTAAGGCCGAGGCACTCTTCCTAGTCGGTGCAAGCTTGTTGAAGCAGGAAAAATTCCCTGAGGCAGAAGAGGCCATCCAACAGAGTCTCGCGGTAGCTCCGAAGGGAGCCCAAGCCGACGAAGCGTGCTTGCTGTTGGCACAAGCCCAGATGCGAGCTGACAAATCGAAAGAAGCTCGAGAAACGCTCGAGAAACTACTCAAAAACTATCCCAATTCGCGATTCCGAAATCAAGCAGAACTGCGACTGGGCCAGTTGACGGCTTCGTCTGGCGATTATGACCGAGCAATTTCCAGTTACGACGCAATTCTCAACGGTAATCTAGACAAGAATTTCAAAGAAGTCGCGGCTTATGGAAAAGCTTGGGTACTTATGCAACAGGAGAAATATGATGCGGCAATCAAACTCTTGGAGCCGCTTGCAGCCGCCGATCGCAAAGATGCAATTTCCTTGGAAGCAGGTCTCGCCCAAGCGATTTGTTATCGCAATACAAACAAAGCCAACGAATCGATCGGCATCCTAGAAAGGCTGGTCGCGGAACCCTCCGCAAGCGTTCCGCTTTCAAAATCGCTCTATGAGCTCGGCTTGAGCTACATCGAGCTAAAAGAACACAAGAAAGCCACGGAGACCTTCGACCGGATTCTCAAGGAGTTTCCCAAGCTAGAAAATATGGACAAGATTCTTTATCAGTACGCCTGGGCGCTGAAAGAACAAGATCGCGCCGCGGAAGCCAGTGAGGTCTTTATCAAGCTCTCGCGAGCATTTCCCAACAGCCAACTTGCAGCCGAGGCAGACTACCATCTTGGACAACGAGCCTATGAAGAAGCCGCATTTGATCGCGCTGTGATTGCTTACACGAGCGCTGTAACGCGAACCAAAGATGCGGAACTACAAGAAAAGTCAATCTATAAATTAGGTTGGGCTTATTTTCAACAACAAGACTACGAACAAGCGGCTGCTCAATTTGCAAAGCAAGCCCGCGCCTTCCCCGACACGCCGTTAAGTGCCGAAGCAATCTTCATGCAAGCAGAATGCATGATGAAGTCCGATAGTTTTGTGCAAGCCTTTACGCTGTACGAACAAGCTCGCAAATCGATGGAAAAGCCTTCAAACAAGGAGGAAATCAGTGAGCAGATCCGTACGCTTGCGCACCTTCACGGTGCTCAGTCCGCTCGCGAACTTAAGAAATGGGACCAAGTCGACGCGTGGTTAGCGGATCTATTGAAGATGTATCCAGAATCCAGTTACAAACCGTTCGTTTTGTATGAGCAAGCGTATAGCGCTCAGAATCAAAAACAAATGGAAGTCGCTGTCAAACTGTTCAGTCAAGTAGCGAGCAGCAATCGCAACGAGATCGGAGCTCGTTCCAGATTCATGATCGGCGAACTCTATTTTGCGGAACGTGACTTTGCAAAGGCTGTCCCGGAATTTGAAAAAGTTATCTATGGATACGGCGCGACACAGGCGCCAGAAGAAGTCAGGAACTGGCAGGCAAGAGCCGCAATCGAGGCCGGAAGATGCAGCGAAGTCCTCATCGGAAATCTGGCAGGACAAAATAAGGCCAAGGCCGTACGGATCGCGAAGAACTTCTACCAACAAGTCGTCGACAACTACCCCGCACACCAACTGGTCGGCCAAGCACGGGATCGAATCAAAGCCTTGGAAAAACTGGAAAAGTAATTCTTGCTGATCTAGATCATCGATTTCCCAGCCTCCTCGTGCGAATGGCGAGGGGTTGGGGAGCGGAACGGCTCGAGACGTGGGTTGACATGAAGTATTTGCTACTCCTGGTCCCATGGCAATTCTTCCGCATTCCATCCCGAAGGGATACCAAGACGTTAGCCGGGGGTCGCCGCACAGCGGCGCACCCCCGGATACTCTTTAGACCAGAGCTCGTCGTCGCGGCAGGAACCTCCAACGCCTCGAACTCCCGTTGTTTTTCAATAAATCGGAGTAAACTCGTTCCGAGTGGGTATAATCGAGGGCATCCACAAATGCGTTTTGTATTGGTTTGCAAGGTTGTGTTGCTTATGTACTTGATAGCTTGCCTCAGCCATAAAGCTTGGCTTCGGTGTCTTTTAGTGTATTCACTCGTATGGATGGGAGCTTCAAGCGAAAGCTATGCCCAAGCAACGGTCTCGCAGAACGGCCCTTCGGCTTCGTCCTCCGAAACGCCCAGAGTAGACGCTTCAACGCTTCAAGAGTTGGTCGACTCGGCCAATGCACCCAAGCCGACAAACGAAACCATATCGCCAGGAATGGATTTCATGAGCCTCCTTGTCAAAGGTGGTATCTTCATGATTCCGATCGGATTCGTCAGTTTACTAGTCGTCATGTTCATCTTTGAGCGACTCATTGGCCTTCGAAGGGGAAAACTGATTCCGAGCGCCTTCGTTCGAAAGATACGACAACTTTCCCACGAGTCGGGTTCGATCGATCCGCGTATCGCATATGGCTACTGCTCAGAGTACCCGTCGGCAACATCCAATGTCGTTCGAGCCGTTCTCCTCCGAGTAGGTCGTCCGCAAAGTGAAGTGGAGTCCGCCGCGGCTGAAGTCAGTCAACGAGAAGCCGACAAAGCGTTCGGAGGTGTACGATGGCTCAATTTTTGCGCAGGTGTCGCGCCTCTTCTAGGTCTGCTAGGAACGGTCTGGGGGCTCATCCGAGCGTTTCACGATTTGACGTTGCTTGGGCCTACGGAGAACCGGGCTGATTTTCTCGGTCGTGGAGTCTACGAGGCGCTTGTCACAACTCTCGCCGGTCTCGTCGTTGCGATTCCCGCGGCCTTAGCGGCCCACTTTTTCGAAGGTCGTATCCTTCGTGTCTTTCGCTCGATCGAAGAACTCGTTTTTTCTTTGATTCCAAAGCTCGAGCGTTATGAAGGTCGCATTCGATTCGATCCGATCGGTCGTGAGCTTGTGGCTCGGAATATCGAACTCAGCAAAAAACCAACTTCACAGTCCACAGAAGCTGCCAAACCCATCGCCCCTCCTCCGGTTCAAAACGCAGCGACACAAACTAGCCCGCCACACTCATCGTCTTCGGTGCCCGCCCGAAAATCGACCTACAAATCCTAAACGATATGTCTGTTGTTCTTAAGAAAAGCCGTGCTCTCGATTCGCTCAGCATGACCCCGCTGATCGATGTCGTTTTTATACTCCTGATCTTCTTTTTGGTAACCGCCCATTTTGCGCAAGAAGATCGTCAACTACCTGTGCAACTTCCCTCGGCCCAAAGCGCCATTCCGATGACGATGGAACCCCAGATTTTGGTGGTGGGCATCGACGAGAACGGCCAATTCGTCATCGACGGTAGAAACCTCCCCATCGATCAAGTCGAAACTCGAATTCGGCAGGAAGTAACGAACAACCCGATCAACCAGACAGTCATTATCCGTGGTGATAAACGTGTTCCGTTCCAGCATGTCGTTTCGGTGATGGATATTTGCCAGCGACTAAAAGTACCGACCTATAAGATTACGACGGCTGCTCAAGAAGTATCTGCGGAGAAACGAGAGTCACCATGAGTAGCTTCGAACTCGACGAGTTTTCTCGGCGATCGACGACCAGCCCGCTGAAATACGGCTTGGCGATGGATGCGGTGTTGGTTGTTTTAGGCGGATCAACCATATGGCTTGCAACACAACGACTTTCCTTTGAGGACCCTCGTCCACTCCACAATGCATGGACGTATGTTGTCGCCGTCCCATTGGGGCTCGTGCTTGTCGATTTAGTCTTTCGAACGGTTGTCAGCCGCTTTGTCGAACGCGCATTGCAAGTCGCGTTCTTGCTCAGCATGCTCGTACATCTTCTCCTTACGCTAGGCGCACTCCACGCAAAACTCTTTGCAGGTCAAGCAGAACGCACTCAAGAGTCGGCTAAGGACGCATCAAAACAAGAACAAACCAGCAGCGTTCCCGAGTATTTCCAAACGTCCGAGTCGATCGAAGTAAAAAAGCCCGACTACTTACGACCTGCGGAAACCGATTCAGCGAAGGCTTCCGAATCCGAGCCTGACAAGGAGAGTATTGAACTTCCGTCGGCGCTGCCAGCGCTCGCAAAAGTTCCCGACATAGTCGCCGAAATGCCCGAGCCAAGCGTCAACAAAGCCCAAGGAAAATTCGACGAACCTGATATTCGATCGAGTATCGCGAAACTTGATCGTCCCAAACTTGCGCCCTCTATCGAGG
>JANPLJ010000513.1:0-2174 GCA_031426475.1 Pirellulaceae bacterium
CGATGTTGCTTCAAGCTTTGCAGGATACCGCTCCAGAAGTACGACGACACGCGATACGACTTTGCGAGTCGCGACTCGACGTGGATTCGGATTTGGCGAACGCTTGTTTAAAGCTGGCCGACGATCCCGACTTTGGCGTCCGATACCAGTTGGCACTGAGCTTGGGTGAGTGGAACGATGCGAGGGCGGCGTCGACGCTCGGCGCGATGGCGACCAAAGAGTCTCATGATCTTTGGCTTCGCGCTGCGATTGTTAGCTCTTCATCGAAATATCCGATCGACATTCTCGACTCTGTTTTGAAAGAGAACTCGGAAGGCGATGAAAAGTCACTTCTTATTGGACAGTTGATCGCCACGGCCGCTGGAATCGCGAAAGACGCCAGTGACTTCGATCGATTGCTGGCGTTGATTGCGCACGAGAAGCAACAAAAGCCAAGTGTGACGAATACCAAGATGCCAGCGATGTGGCAGATTGCCGGTATGGGTGTGCTGCAAGATGCCCTGGATAAGCGTAAGATTCCGATAGCTACGTTAGCAGGGGCAGAGCGAGCAAGGTACTTGTTTGAGGCGGCTCGAGAGATCGCATTTGCTAAGAACGCCCGCGATGCGGATCGTGAAGCGTCTATACGATTGCTTGGTCGAGGCTTAAATGAAGCGGCTGTCGATCTTCCCATTTTGATCGACTTCCTTCAACCGGCTATTAACGATCGCTTGCAAAAAGCCGCTATTTCGATGCTATCGAGATCGTCCGACCCGCAAGTTTCGCGATCGCTTTTGAGTGATTGGTCGCAACGGACGCCGTCGCTGAGGGCATCCATCATCAACATGCTCCTTTCGCGAAACGAATCGACTTTGTCGCTGCTGGACGCCATTGAAGCGGGCGCGGTGCAAGCCGCGGACGTTGCTGCAGCGGGTCGTCAATCGTTGACGGAACATCAAGAAAGTTCCATTCGAGCCCGCAGTCAGAAGCTATTTCCGCAACGAAATACCGATGAACGCGAGAAAATCCTACAAGCCTATCAAGTCGTAGCAACTCTTCGAGGCGATAGCGTACAAGGAGCTTCCGTTTTCAAGAATAAATGCGCGACGTGTCATTCCTATCTTGGTACTGGCTTCGCGGTCGGCCCAGACTTGAAAGCTTTTTATAGCAAAAGCGTCTCCGATTTTGTGACGGCCATCTTGGATCCGAACGCCGCGATCGAACCGCGCTATACGGGTTACGTCGTTCTTACCAATGACGACCGCACGCTGACGGGAGTAATCGCCAACGAGACCTCATCCCATTTCGAGTTGGTCCAACCGAATGGGGTTCGCGAGAGTATTCTTCGATCCGACAACCCAGAGATTCGAGCGACCGGATTTTCCCTCATGCCGGAGGGACTTGAACAAGGGGTCACGCCTCAAGACATGGCGAATCTCATCGCATATGTCAAGAGTGGTGGCTGAACGCTACGAGCTTATCATTGGAGGTTCGTCAGGCATTTGAATGGCATCCATGTGAGTCGCGTGCTCACGATGGATAGACAGGCGGTGGAGGGTTGTCCCAATCGCCGCAAGGCTTAGTGTCCTAGTGCTTCATCCAAATTCGATTTTAGGGGTAGCCGAATTCGTCAGAATTCGGACGCAGCTCGAAAGGCGATTCTCTACTTGGAACCCTTCAGGGAGAAAACAGTGTAGGACGCCGAGTATTGCAGAATACGCGAGCAACAAGATCAGTATCAGGCGTTTCTTCCGCGCATAGTCGACAAACGGTTGGGCTTCCACGTTTTCCAACGAGTCGACTTCTTGGTTATCATCCATTCAATGTATCCGAGCGAGGTCTCCGAGACGCATTGTTCGTCCATCGTTCTAGGGAGCAGGATCATAGCGTTTTTCCTGGAACGCCGATCTCCAAGGAGCTAATGGATCTCAAACGCTAAATGGCGAGACCAAGAGGGAGATGCGATCGTTCGTGTTGGCGCGACCGAAGTTGTAGTCTTCTGGGGTGAGCAAGCCGTTTAAGTCCGCATCGGCATTTACGTCATACGTGCGATTCAGCCTAAACGCGCCAAGCTGTTTGCGATCGGCATCGCTCACAAAGCCATCGCCATCCACGTCGCCCACCAACGATGCCATAAGTACAAATGCACCGCTGGTTCCCGGTTCAGCTTCGACTTCGATGGTGTATTCGCCCAG
>JANPLJ010000514.1:0-6042 GCA_031426475.1 Pirellulaceae bacterium
TTCGGATTCCGCGAGACCGACGAGGCGGCGTTGCAAACGCTGCGTGAACTCATGCCCGACCGAACGATCATTCCCATCGATGCGAGCGACCTGATCTGGGGTCGCGGCGCCTTTCATTGCATTACGCAACAGCAACCCACGATCTCGCTGCCAATTAGCGAATAGACCAGATCAGCACGAGTGCTTTGTCAATTAGGTAAACGTGGGTGCCACTGTTTATCTAAGTACAATGCAGACTAACGTAGCTGCGTTCGCCAGAACGTGGCTGTAACACAAGGCGGTTCACCACGTTCTGGCGAACGTAGCTACGCGCCATGAATAATCCAGGCTAGAGCTTCGTCCAACTTAGATTTTAGGGTTGGTAGCCGAAATCGTCAGAATTCGGACGCAGCTCGAAAGGCGACGTGTCCTGCGATGCCTCCAAAGTCTGACGACTTCGCCTACGATAGCGCAGTTACATACGTCGCCGAGACGTCGGAATTGCGATCACTTGGCTATGTTGATCATCGGTGTCATTCATCATCGAGTACAAACATGACTCGGCTTGCTCTTTGTCGCTGCACGTTTGCTTGTTGCTTGCATTGGTCCAACGATCGCCGCCCCAACCAGCTAAAAGAACTTGATCACCAGATTCAGCGCTTCGCATGGCGAGCTCGATAGCGACGGCTCGATCAGGGACAAGGTGTATCGCGGCCGGATTGTCACATCCGTCAAGCACTTCCCACATCAAACGTTGTCCTTGTTTAGTCGACCGACGCGACTGGGTCAGAATGACTCGCGAGGCAGCTCGATTGAGCACTCGACCATAAGCTGCTCGCTGATCCGCGTCAGCGCAATCTGGGACTTCTGCGACGCAAGTGATTCGGCCACCGAGTGCAGCGAGCGCGTGTAGCGCGACGGCCAAACGATCTGCTTGATCTGCCATATCGACGTGAACAGAAAAATCTTGTCCACGAACGATGCTTTCCATGCGTCCCGGAATACTTCGCAGGCGTTCGACTCCACCGATGACTTCGTGCAACTCTAAACCGAATGCGTAGCCGACGGCAACGGCGGCAAGGTTGTGTCGCAAGCTGTGATCGCCTGGAAGGCATGTTGTCAGTGGCATCAACGATCGCCCGGTGGAGATCATCATGGTTTGCGATCCTTTCTGACGTTCGATCAGCTTTCCTCGCACTTCCGCATCGGCATCGATCGCGTATCCAAGAGCCGGAATCTCATGTCGTTCGATCAAGCGGTTCAGTCTCGCATCGTCGGCGTTGTAGACAACCAGCCCATGTTCTTTAAGTTGATCGATCGAACGAAGGATCGCCGTCTCGATCCCTCTCGACTCCAATCGATCGTGACGTTGTGTTTTTCGGAAACTGGGAATCACTAGGACGTCAAACTCGATCCCTGCAGCCGTCCGGTGCAGCACCATTTCGTCGCTGAGTTCGATGACCGCGGCCGGGAATTTTTGCTTGACTGCTTTAGCCATCCAACCGGCAAGCGTCTTTGCAGTGGGTGCATGGACCGTCTGGCTAGTAGCGGCTAGCTCAGGAGTGCTTCCTAAGGTCGTCGAGTAGGCCACATTCCCTGCGATTTTTTTCAGCATGGAAGCGATCATGAGGGCGACACTTGATTTCCCGTGTGTCCCCATCACGCCGACGGTCAGCAACTTTTGCGACGGGAATTTGGCGAGTGCGTGAAGAAGCTGACCGTAGGCCTGGCGAACGTCGCCGACCAGGCACTGCGGAACGGGAATCGGCAGCAATCTTTCACTGAGAATGGCTCCCGCCCCCCTAGCGATTGCAGCGGAGGCATCGGAATCACTGTTTTCCAATGAATCGACGCCGGCAACGAAAAGGTGGCTTTTCGACTTGGCTAGCTTCGAAAGTGGACGACGTGAACAGGAAGAAACCTCGATATCCTCGCCTGCGGTAAAAACCGCCTGGGGGAAAAGCGATTTAAGTGACACCAACTGGGCTGCGCGCGGTGCTTGAGACATAGTCTTTGGCCTCCTTGCCAATGAAAATCAATGAAAAATCCGGTTTTTTGATACTCGCTCCACCCATTTTTCGCAAGATTTCGCTGGGCCGCAAAACTTTGCCTGGGGGCGATTGCCGAGATACTTCCTGTATCCGAGTCTTCCAACAACTTGTCCCAAACAACCGGCATACGTCAAGCCGAATTTTCGGGCCGATTTGCTTTCGTGGAAGAAATATCCGCTTTTGTAGCCCGCGTTACTCTTGCCGATAGGACCCCTTGGCGGTTACACTCTGAGGCCCGTCGGAGAGTTGTGGATTAGACTGTCGAACCACAAAGATCCGGTGACGGTGATATTTTGATGCCAAAGTGGCGGAATCGGCAGACGCGCTGGACTCAAAATCCAGTATCCGTAAAGGATGTGTGGGTTCAAGTCCCACCTTTGGTACTAAGATGCTAGCCTCGAGTGAGGCTGGCGATTGAAAAATTCAGTTCAGCCGCATAAACCTCCATTCGTCCGGATCGAAATGCCGACTATTAATCAGCTTGTTCGCAAAGTTCGCGTCGTTCAAAAGACCGTAACCAAAAGCCCCGTCCTCGAAAAATGCCCTCAAAAGCAGGGGGTTTGCCTTCTGGTGCGTACGATGACACCGAAGAAACCCAATTCGGCGCTTCGTAAAATTTCCCGTGTTCGGCTCAGCAACGGCAAAGAAGTCACGGTTTATATCCCTGGTGAAGGCCACAATCTTCAAGAACACTCGATCGTCCTGATCCAAGGCGGACGTGTTCGCGATTTGCCAGGCGTTCGCTACAAAGTCGTTCGTGGAAGCCGCGATACACTCGGAGTCAATGGGCGTAAGCAATCGCGGAGTCGTTACGGCGCTAAGAAGGCTTAGTCTTCAGAAATTTACTATCTCTTTGTTTTAGTCCATTAACTCACCTCACAATTCGAATAAAACGCCATGGGCAAGATCACTGCCTCCCGAACGTCGCTTAAGCCTGATCCAAAATTCAACTCCCTGTTGGCGGGTAAGTTCATCAATTGCTTGATGTATGACGGTAAGAAATCGACTGCACAACACGTGTTTTACGATGCCCTTGAAGCAATCGCTGCGAAGATTGATGATCGCCCTGCGATCGAAGTCTTCGAGCAAGCGATCGAGAATATCAAGCCGTACATCGAAGTCCGATCGAAGCGAGTTGGTGGGGCGTCCTATCAAGTTCCGATGCAAGTCAATCGAAACCGCCAACAGTCGTTGGCATTCCGATGGTTGTTGATTGCCGTGCGCGACAAAAAAGGTCGTGCAACCCACCTTAAACTTGCTGACGAATTACTCGCAGCGTATCGTAAAGAAGGCGCTGCAATTACCAAGCGAGAAAATACACACCGAATGGCCGATGCAAACAAGGCATTTGCCCATTTCGCTTGGTAACGATTAGACGCAACGCCACGTTACTCTACCCAAAGTGGTTTGCCGAATGTCCAAGTTTGTATGTCTGCTGGTCTGTTTACTCCTTCCAGTAGTTGGCTGCGCGCCAAAATCTTTAACGACGCCCAGTGGTAGCAATTCAACCACGGCCAACGCCACGACGAGTTCATCTGTTCCGCCAATGTCCGGAAACCCTGTTGGTGGTTCTTCCACATCAACGGGTGGCGTCCCAACTGAGACCGCTTCGGGTGGGATGGCCCCCATAAGAGCAACTGGCACAACTCCCAGCGCTTCTTCCGTGCCAGAAGGGCAACTCGATTTCACTCAGGTATCGCTTGCGAACAACGCCGACCTCAAGGGGATAATTGAGTTTCTTGCGACTCTCGACAAAGCGATGCAAAATCTGCTTAGAGCTTCTGGGTCTCCAAAACTCACGCAAGAAGAAGCATCCCGTCAGGCAAAAATTCTCAGCGATTACAAACTCCAGGCTGCTGACAGGCTCGAATCAAAAGCTACTAATCGACTCCACAAAGAACTGGCGTTGCTCGCGAAAATGGAAGCCCTTTCGCACGCTTCTGGCCTTGGGGATGCGAAATCGGCTGCCGTCCTGCGACAGCTCGCTTCGCAAGCCTCATCGATTGAAAGTAAACCAGTCGCGCATCAAGCGGCAATCGTTATGCTCGGCTTCGAACTTTCGGACCTCGCGGGTGGGCTTACCGACTCAAAACCCGTTTTGGCGAAAATGGACGTGATTTTGGAAGATCCCAAAACACTGAAGTTACCGGACTTTCAAGTCTGTGCTCAAACGCTCAAAGTCCTTCAGCAACATGGTCTCGATGAAGCATTCGAAGCAGCCAAGAAAAAGACCATCGACGCTTTCTCGAGCAACCCAGATCCGCAACTCGCGATGCGACTTTGGTATCTACAAGTTGGAAGTACGCCTGAATTCACGCAACTCAACGAAGCGATCAATAATCCACAAGTTCCGATAGCAGAGTTCCAAAAGCTACTCTCGACCGCCGAAGAGCTTTCAAAAACGCAATGGACCCTGACTTATCTCATGCAAAATTTTACCAATCTTGAGTTTTCCGGGCAGCTGGACAAGGCAGGCTTGATCTCCACGGTGATTGAGAACCGGATCGACTGGCTCCAGATCCCTGAATTGCGAAGCAATGCCGAGAGTCTTGTGAACGGATTCAAAAAACGCATTGCATTGATTGGTAAACCATTCGACTTAAAGGGACTAGCGGTCGCTCCTGGCGGCGCGACGTTCGATCCCCAATCACTCAAAGGCAAGGTCGTATTGGTGGATTTTTGGGCCAGTTGGTGCGGACCGTGCCGAGCTGAGTTTCCCAACTTGCGAGAGCTATATACCAAATATCATGATCGAGGATTCGAAATCGTTGGAGTGAATGTGGACGAACGCGAAGAAGATATGCTCACCGCGCTCCGGGCAGAACCTCTACCTTGGATTCACGTTCGATCCGCCGATAAAGAGCTCTCCGGGTTCAAGAATCCACTTGCAACCGAACTCGGGTTAACTGGCATTCCGTTTCTGATGCTGCTGGGCCCAGACGGGAACACCCTCGGGATTCATACTCGAGGTCTCGCGTTAGCCAATCGATTGGCTGAGATTTTTCCGTAGCTTTCGCTTCCGATGGTTAAAATCTTACATACTGCCGATTGGCATCTAGGCCGATCGTTGCATGGGCACCGACGATTGCAGGAGAGCAAGGCTTTTCTTGATTGGCTTCTTGCAGTGATCCGCGATGAATCAATCGATGTCTTGCTTGTTTCAGGCGACATTTTTGATTCGGTTACTCCAGGAACGCGTGCCTTGGAGTTGTATCATCAGTTTTTTGCGAGACTTTTCAAAGATAGCGATTGCCAACATGCAGTGATCACTGCAGGCAATCACGATTCGCCAAGCGTTCTAGAATCCTCGGCTGCGGTATTGAAGCACCTGGATATCCACGTGATAGGATCCGCCTGTGAAAACCCTGCCGATCTGATCCTGGTGCTGGACGACGCTTCTCATAAGCCCTCATTGATTGTCGCTGCGGTTCCATATCTTCGCGATCAAGATATCCGATGGTCAGATGCGGGCGAATCCCTCGCCGATAAAGATCGTCGACTCTTCGAAGGAATTTCACGCTACTATCGCGAGGCAGCGGATAAAGTGGAAAAGATCAATCAGAACTTTGAACACCGACTTCCTACGATCGCAATGGGCCATCTTTTTGCTACCGGGGGAGAACTGAAAGTTGAAACCGGTGATGGTGTTCGCGAGCTGTATGTCGGAACGCTTGGTCAAGTGAATGTCGAGACTTTTCCTCGCTGTTTTGATTACGTTGCGTTAGGCCACCTACACATTCCCCATGCTGTTGGTTCCCAAGAACATATTCGTTACAGCGGTTCACCGATCCCGATGGGATTCGGTGAAGCAGGCCAAACCAAGTCGGTTTATCTCGTCGATTTCAGTGATGACAACCAGCTACCGAAAATCACTTCGCAACCCATACCATGCTTCCAACAGCTGGAGCAAGTTGTTGGCGATTGGAAAACGATCGAAGTACGTCTGTTGACGCTGGTTGAAGCAAAATCAACCGCCTGGCTGGAAGTGGTTTTTGTCGGCGACGAGCTCATG
>JANPLJ010000515.1:0-2976 GCA_031426475.1 Pirellulaceae bacterium
TCTTCCTATGTCTAGATCAGTTTCCAAAAATCTTTGTCTCACCCCGTGAACGGTTACATTCTTTGAGTTGTGTGTTGCTCGCGAAATAGCTTCTTCCCCAGTCCAACTTGAACGAGACTTGCCAGCTGAAACAATGCCAAGAATAATCCAATGAAGCATTGCAATATTCTGACGCGAATATCGAACATAGCGAGTTCATGAAGCAAAGGGGGCAGCTAAGACTGACATCGAAGCTCTCAGCGGCCTTGTGCCGTCTTGCATTGTAGTAGGCCGGAACAAGTCGCTAGCAAACTTGGATGTTGCATAAAACGTTGGCGACGACGTTCCGGCAATACCGAGGTTTCCGATTGCCGGAACAGCGCAGATTATCTTTCTCAAATTGACGAACGTAATTAGCTGCTTGTTCCGGCCTACCGTGGTCTCGAATGCGAGGCTCATCGCCACCACTTACGTTGCTGCGTACACAGAATCCCGCAGGACAAGCCGACAAGCCTGCGGGATTAAGCCGCCTCGGGCTAACGCAAAGCTATCCGACAATCTCTCGCTTTTGATTGACGTAATCCCAGATGACGAAGCGGTCGAGGTCTTTACCGGCGGTGAAAAAGACACGACCTTTCGTGCTTTGTGCCAATCGATGAGCAAAGCGAATATCTTCTTCGGACTGGGACCAACTTGGCACCAAGAACATATTGATCACGATCCCTTCTTTGGCTGCCAGCTGTCCTTCGCGAAGGGTTGCTTGTTCGGTTCGCGGATCGGGCGGATAAAGCATGAAGAGCATTTGCTCCTCAAAGTGGGCGGTCGGCAAGCCGTCGGTGATCAATACAATCTGCTTGTTCGGTGTATCGCAGGTGGCTAGGTTCTGTCGCGCAAGCCGAAGCGAATGTTGGATATTCGTAAAGTGCGGATGAATCTGATGCTCCGAAATCCGATCATCGCTCATGTCGCACTTGAGCCGAATCCAGGGGTCATGAATCGTCACCGGTTTGGGCATCAAATCGATAATCTCGCCCGGTTGCCGAAGCTTAGCAAACGTAAACATCTCAATGAACCGCAGAAAATCGCCAGGATACTCGGTTGAGATGAGACCTTGCAGCGCTAAGGCCATGCGTTTCACGTTCATGTACTGGCCGTCGTAGCGCATCGAGCCACTCATGTCCATGATGACAACGGTCGCGCATTTCGGATTGTTGCGAGTCCTGAATATCTCAAGGTCATCGCTTCGCATGCGAACGGGACGTTCATTCGGTCGCTTGATCAAGGCGTTGATAACCGACTGGGTCGTATCCAGGTTCGCAATCGAGTCGCCGAATTCATATGCCTTGGTCGATGGCAGCTCGACACTCCCTTCGCCGATGATCCGACCACTATGACGCCCCGAACGACCAGCCTGTAACTGGCTGAAGATTCGATCCAGCAGTTTCGCTTGAAAAGTCTTGTATGCTTTGGGTGTGAGTCGATATCCGCCGTCTTTGCCTTTGTCCAAGCCCTGTCGCTCAGCTTGTTCGCGAATCGTGTTCTCGATTTGACGTTGGAGCTCTTCCAGTTTCGCCATATCTTGAGGCTCAGCAAACTCGGACAAGGCTTCCATATCGATCAGCCCAATCTGGGCGGTCTTGGAAGCCTCTTCCAATTGCTTCAAAAGCTCGTCTATCTTCTCGAGCTCTTTCTTGACTTCAATCGCTTCAGGAACCGTTAATCGTTCGGATCCGGTGAACGTGTACTTCGATCCAAGCTCGTCGATTTGGTATTTGTCGCCAAGTGCTTCCATGACTTGTACGATCTGCTTGGCGAACTGGCTATTGTCGTCGTCGGCTTGATACCAAAGTCGTTCGAGCAAGTAGATTTGCTGGTGCTTGATCGCGACATGATAGTCAGCTTTGAGTCTCGATGGCGGATTGACCTGCTTGGCTTGTTTGACGAACTTTTCGGTCGCTTTCTTTTCGACGGATTCGGTTTCGTATTTAGCGAGAATACGTCGCTTTCGTTCTTCAAGCATCGCGCGAAGCATATCGAGACTTGGCCCCAAGCCTGCGATTTGACTCGGATCCAAACGAATCGCACGGGCGAGTTCTTCTTCCGTCAACTCGCGACCGCTCCCATACGCCATCGCGTACTCAAAAGCTCCGGAGACGAGATCTGGTGGGGGCTGAGTCGGGCTTGGAAAGTCAGCCGGATTGAATTTTTGGTACGTGTGGACGATGCCGCCCAGAGTTTTTCGAGTGGTCATTGTGCCTACGTTTCGTATTGGATCTTGCCATGTTTAGCGGCTCGACTGATTCGATCCATGCTGTAAAGTCCAGCGAGGACGAATTCGACACAGGACGCTCGTACCGCCGGATGCTCGGTCGCGTTCACTTCGAACGCCTTTTCCCAAACCGGTGGAACATGCTTGAGTCGCTCGGCATACGCGTCGCTCGGTAACATATCGCCGACTTCGACCCGAATACCTTTGCTAAAGATCTCGGCAATCTCACCCAATCCGAACTCTTCGACATACTGATGGAAGACGCTCTTGATAGCCGAAGCGATCAAAGCGTCCAAAATCTGACGTTCGCTCATTTGATGGCTTCCCATCAAATCGACTTCCAGCTTTCCAAGCGACGACGTGTAGAGATGCCCTAGATCGCTAATTCGTGGGACGGCCAAGCTTTCTCCGAGTACTGCCGCGCGTTGCTGAGCGGAAGCGATCATCGTTCGATAGTTGGCTAATGAGAATCTTGCCGAGACCCCCGATGACTGATCGACATACTTGCTCCGGCGACCCTGTGCCGTAATCTCTTCAATGATTTCGCACATGAAGTACGGAACCTGAACGGGGTAGTCGCCATCGAGCTGGATTCCCGCTTCCTGTTGAAGAATCTGAATGCCAACGTCACGCTCGCGCGGGTAATGTGTCTGAATCAAACTTCCGATACGGTCCTTCAGCTGCGGAATGACTTTCCCACTTCGGTTATACGTCGCCGGATTAGCCGA